>CACZOL010000061.1 GCA_902782705.1 uncultured Selenomonadaceae bacterium | reverse complement strand
TCCGCAGCTCAAGACGTCTTTCGTCAGCACGGTGGTCAACCTGAAAGAGATCACGAGCAACGTCCGCGAAATGACCGGCACGTTCTCTCGTATGGCCGTGCGCAACGAACAGGAAATCAATCAGATGGTGCAAGGGCTGTCGATGCTGTCGGTGAGCCTCGCAAACACGGCGCGGGAAGTCGAGGTCATGGTGAAGGACTTTTCCGGCGACGGCGAGTCGGCGGCTAATCTTCGCGCAACGGTGGCCAATATCGCGACGACCAGCGCGCGCATCGACAATATGGCGAAAAGCCTGGAAGGGGTCGTGACCGACCCGCAGACGGCGGAAGACCTTAAAGCGGTGCTGCACAATACGCGCGAGGTCACGGAAAAGGCGGATAAGATGCTGGACGGGCTCGGCGGGGGCGCAATCACGCCCGGCCTAGAGGTGATGTACAGCGGCAAGGAACACGAGTGGCGCACGAATTTTGACGTTACCTTTGAGCCGTCGGATAAGAATCTTTTCCGTGTCGGCATCAACGATATCGGCGAAGGCAACCGGTTCAATCTGCAGGCGGGCCGGAGAATGGGCGCGTTGACGGCTCGGGCGGGCATCATTGACAGCGAGGTCGGGATCGGGCTCGACGCCGACGCGGGAAAATACTGGAAGTTTTCGCTCGACGCCTACGACCTGAATCATATTCGCCTGCGGCCCAGAGCCAGCGTCCGCGTCGGGAAGAACACGTACGTTTTCGGGCAGGTAAACGACGCGAACCATCGTGAAAAGCGAGCGACTTACGTCGGCGTCCGGCAGGAATTTTAATATTTCTCTAATGAAGAAAAGCAAGTTTTTGTTTGCACTCATAGAAAAAAAGCGGTAAAATAATATGCACCGAAATATCGGCAGGTAGCTTACAGGGGGAAGTAGCTGATGAGACGCATCAACAAATTGCAAAAGGCTCTCGCGACGCTGGCCGTCGTGGGAACGATGGGCTTTGCCGTTTTGGGGACGGCGGAGGCTGCGCAGATTGTCGAACTGACGCTTCAGGAAAGCATCGACATGGCGCTGGAAAACAACCGCAAGATCAAGGAATCGGCGGAAGACCAGTCGCAGGCATACTGGGCGCATAGACAGGCGCGCAGGCAAGCAGGCCCGAAGCTTTCTTGGAGCGGCAAGGGGTATGCCAAGGCCGGGCACATGGACAACGCTGCGACACAAGCGGCTTATGAAGCGAAGGGACTTCATTCCGACAGAATATTTACCAATACGGTGCAGGTGACGTTTCCGCTTTATACGGGAGGCAAGATTGAGAACGCCATTGAGGCGGCGGAGCTTGGGCGCGACGCGGCAGATCTGACGCTGGAAGCCACGCGGCAGGCCATCAAACAACAGACCACTTCGGCCTATTTCCAGATCCTGCAATATCGCAACCTGATTCAGGTCAATAAAGAAGCGGTCGACACCTTGCAGGCCCACCTCGATAACGTCAACGCCCAGTATCGGGTCGGCACCGTCGCGAAGTCTGACGTGCTGCGTTCCCAGGTCGAGCTGGCGAACCAGCAGCAAAATCTTGTGAGCGCGCAGAATAATTATGACGTGGCCGTAGCGACTTTCAATAATATTGTCGGTCTTCCGACGGACACCATCGTCGACGCCAAGGAAGACCTTTCCTATACGAAATATGATATTTCCCTTCCCCGCTGCACGGATTACGCACTGATCCACCGTCCCGACGGGATAGCGATGGAACGAGCATGGAAAAAAGCTGAGGCTACAATGAAGGCGGCGAAAGCGGGCTATCGTCCGAATGTGGGCGCGTTCGTCAGTCGTGATTGGTCCGGAGACAAGGCTTTTTCAACCAATACGGTAAAAATTAGCGAGGCAAGCGACGGCACGACGGCGGGACTCTCCGCGACTTGGGACATTTTCGACAACAACGTGACCGAGGCACAGGTGCAGCAGGCCAAGGCGTCTATGAGGAAAGCCGAACAGCAGCTTTACGAGACGCAGGAGTCGATCCAGCTGGACGTCCGCAAGGCGTACCTGAATCTTCTCGCGGCGGAGCAGAATATCCACACGACGAAGGTAGCTGTGGATCAGGCGCAGGAAGATTACAAGATCGCGCAGGTCCGATACAGCGCCGGCGTCGGCACGAACCTTGACGTCATGGACGCGGAGGACAAGCTCATTCAGACGCAGACCACGTATATCACGGCGCTTTACAATTACAACACCAGCAAGGCGGCCCTCGATCAGGCCATGGGTATCAAGGTGGATCTGGACGTCGCGAAATATTACAAGACGGAAATCGACGAGACGATTCCGGTGCGTCCTTCCCTCGACACGTCCAAGAACCTTTCGGCGGCGGACGCGGGCGTCGTTTCCCCTGCCGTCGTTCATCTGGAGAACGCGGAGCGTCCTTCGGAAACGGTCATGGCCGGACTCCAAGCGGCGAAGACGGCAATGCAGGCCGCGCAGGCGGCTCGGGAAGCGCAGGCAGCGCAGGCAGAGCAGGAAGCGGCGGCGGCAGCAGAATAAACGACAAACGAGAGAGCGGGGCATTCCGGCTGAATGCTCCGCTCTTTTCTTTCAGTCTTTTTTTAGGAAGGAGTGGCACAATAGGGACGGTCATTTGGAAGGCGTTTCGGCGCTTTTTTGTATATCTTCATATCGTAAAGGAAGAACTGTTTTGAGCAAAAAGAAAACACCTCATAAAGCGGCGCACAGAAAGAAGAACGACCACGCCTACTGGCTGTGGGCGCTGGCATTGCTGTTCCTGGCGGTAGGCGTCGGCGCCGGCACGTATTTTGCCTCGTCGAGCCTGTTTGATAAGCCGCATCGGTTTCGGCCGGAAAATCGGCCGGCCCAGACGGAGACGCTTCTTGTCGCGAAAGACAAAACGACGGTCATGATCATGGGCGTCGACGAGCGGGTCGACGACGTCGGCCGTTCCGACACGTTGATGATAGCGACCGTCGACCCGAAGAAAAAGAGCGCGTCGCTGCTTTCCATTCCGCGGGACACCCGCGTGCATGTGCCGGGCTACGGCTACGATAAGATCAACGTCGCTTATTCTCTCGGCGGGCACCAGTTGACACAGGATACCGTCGAGGAATTCCTCGATACGCCCGTCGAGCATTATGTGCTCGTAAAGGTTCCCGCGTTCAAGCGCATCATTGACGCCATCGGCGGCGTGGACATCGACGTGGAAAAAAGGATGTATTACGTGGACGAATGGGACGACGACGGCGGCCTCGTCATCGACCTTCAGCCGGGCTGGCAGCACATGGACGGCAAAACGGCTATCACCTACGTCCGCTATCGCGATGAGGAGGGCGATATCGGGCGCATCGGCCGACAGCAGAAGTTCATGCAGGCGGTGATGGACCAGGTCCTGTCGCCGTCCATCATTCCCCGGCTTCCCGCCATCATCCGCGAAGTCATGACTTCCGTGGAGACGGACCTTTCTTTCCGTCAGTGCCTGGAGCTTGCGGGCGCGCTGAAAGAAGCGCAGCTCGGCGGGCTCAAGACGAAAATGGTCGCGGGCCGTCCGGTCTATATCGACGAGATCAGCTATTGGATTCCAGATCTTTACGAAGCGCGCGAAGACGTAGCCGACATGCTCGGCATTTCGTTCAGCGATAATGCGAAGAAGGAATTGGAGCGCGACGCTTCCGCTTATCAGGCGTCGATTCCCTCGCACGCCGTCGAGGCGCCGGAGGACGACACCACTTTGGGACGGCTTGTGCGCGAAGGGACGAAGCCGCCGATGACAGGCGACAGAGACGCCGTGACGATGCCGTCGTCCATTCGTCAGGGCAAAGGCTCGGACGGCGAACGACCGACACGGCCGACCGTGCCGTCAAGACCGTCTTCCCGCTCGACGGGAACGGGCGCGGCGGACAGCGACGAGCGGCAGGACACACAGGATGAGACGGAGACGAAGGACTCGTCCGCGGAGACCGAGAGCGGGGACGAGCCGTCGGCAACGAAACCGGCGGCCGCTCCGACGAATCCGAGACCCAGCAACGTCCCGTCGGCGGGCACGGGCAGAAGCAAAAGAAATTAAATAAAACCGATACAAACGCCATCGCAAGCTTTTTTGCGATGGCGTAATTTTTTGGGGAAACAATGAATAAGTCGATTTATGGTCTTGCCGAAAGGGATTATTTCAGTGTTTCTTTGGGCATTGACAAACGGCAGGGCGTTATGTATTATAATAATCAAAACAAATGATAAAAAATCTTACGATAAATAAATGATATATAAAACGACAAAAGGAGTGGACGCCATGTATTTCGACGATTATGACAGCCCTGTATTTCGCCCGCCCAGCGAGGCGTACAGCTTTATCCTGCGGCTGACACGCGGCTGCGCGCACAACAAATGCACATACTGCAATATGTATCGCGGCGTACCGTTTCAAGTTCTGACGGACGAGCAGATCATGCGCCAGATTTCGATGGCCCAGGCCTACAACGCGAAAGAAGTGCGCCGTGTGTTCTTCGCGGACGGCGACGCGTTGGTGCTTTCCACCGATCGCCTGCTTCGCGTACTCTCCACATTGCATGAAGTGTTCCCGAATTTCGAGCGCGCATCGTCTTACGCCGCGCCGAAGGATATTTTGCGCAAGTCGCCGGAGGAGCTGGTCCGGCTCCGCGAAGCGGGACTGACGCTGCTTTACTATGGTATGGAGACCGGCGACGCGGAAACGCTTAAGAAGATCAACAAAGGCGTCGACGATAAAGAATCCATCGAGGTCGGGCAGCGCGTCATCGCCGCAGGGATGAAGCTCTCGATGATGGTGATTCTCGGCATTGCCGGAGCGGACGGCTCGGAACGTCATGCGCTGGAAACGGCGAAAGCGATCAACGCCATTCGTCCGACGATGCTCGGCGCCATCTGCCTGATGCTGTACCGGGGCAGCGAGCTCAAGGCGCAGTTCGAGCGCGGCGAATTCACGCCGCTTTCTCCCGCCGGGCTGATGGAAGAGCTGAAGCTGATGATCGAGCATGTAGACCTTCCCGCGACCGAACACTGTCTGTTCCGCAGCAATCACATCTCGAACTATGTGCCGCTGAAAGCGACGCTGCCCGAGGACAAGGAACAATTGCTTCGGGATATCACTTACAGCATCGGCGAGTTGAAAAAGCTGAAAGATTGGGACGTTTACAACCACGACAAATATTGAATCGCCCAATAAAAACACTGCATGGAGAAATCCATGCAGTGTTTCCTTTTCGTCGTTATTCTTTTTCTGCCGGCGGCTGCGGCGGCGGGACCGGAATCGGCTCGTCGTGTCCCATGCCGGGGCCTCTCATGCCGCCGCGTCCCATGCCCATGCCGGGACCGCCCATCATCCAGCCGGGGCGGAAAGCTTCGCGCAGTACGGAAGCGTCGAGTCCGAGCTCTTTCGCCACGTCGTCCCAACCGTTGTTGATTTTCTTCAGCGCGAGAATGTCGCGGGCGTTTTTCCCCGCCGCTTTGCCGAGGATACCCGCCGCGCGCACGTCGCGCGGGTTGTAGCCCTCGCGGAGCAGCGCTCGCGCCTCTTCTTTCGTCAGATTCGTCTTCTCGTCGACGAGGCGTTCCGCCATCAGCTCGCCCATCGTTTCATGGATCATCTCGCGGGTCACGCCCAGCGATGTGCCGACGGAGCGCCAGTCGCCCTGTTCTTCGTAGAGCGCCATGACTTCCGCGAAAGAATGGCCGCTGGTCCGCGCGATCATGGAGCACGGGAAGATTTCACGGAATGCGCGGGGATTTTCGGCCAGATAGGCGGCGACTTCGTCTTTGTCCACGCCGAACATTTCCGCCGCCCGGGCTGCGGCGTCTTCGTCGCTCATGTGCCACGGGCCGTGCCCCATTCTATGGTGGCCCATCGGCGCGCCTTCGTGGCCGCCTGCGGGCTGCGCCTGCGCCGCGCCGCAAAAGCTCGCGCCGATCAAAAGCCCGCCTGCCGCGAGCGCTGCGAATAGTTTCTTGTTCATTGGCATTTCCTCCTAACTTTCTTACCGGAATTGGATTCTTTTTGAAGGTGTTTTTAGTATAACCGAAAAATATTAAAAATGCTTTAGGAATTTGTTATAAAATCAAAAAATCGCAGTCGCTAAGCGACTGCGATTTTTTTGCTGCAAATATCAGAACTGGAACTTCTTCAGCCCGGTTTCCATTTCCGTCGCGAGCTTGGCAAGCGACGTGCTGGCGGACAGGATCTCGTCGGAAGAAGCGGATTGTTCCTCCGCTGCCGCCGAGACGGACTGCATTTCGTCGGCGACGCGCTTCGCGCCGGCGTCGATATTCTGCATCTCGCGCGCAACGCCTTCGGCTTCCTTCGCGACGCCGGCAACCGACGCCGACATAGCCTGGACTTTCGCTGAGACCTGCTCGATGAGGTTTTGGATATGGTCGAACACTTCACGCAGCGCTTCGACAGACTGGGCGCCTTCGACGACCGCCGTGCGGCCTTCCTGCATCGCGGCTACCGCGCTGCCGGTGTCGTTCTGGATCGCTCCGATCAGGTCGGCAATTTGCTGCGCCGCCGTCTGGGACTGTTCGGCGAGTTTGCGGACTTCCTCGGCGACGACTGCGAAGCCGCGGCCGTGCTCGCCGGCGCGCGCCGCCTCGATGGCCGCGTTCAGCGCCAAGAGGTTCGTCTGGCCCGCGATGCCCGCGATGGTGTCGACGATCATGCCGATTTCTTTCGAGCGCTCGCCGAGCTTGTCGACGAGTTCCGCCGTCTCCTGTACGGTGTGCTCGACGTTCTTGATCTGCTCGACGGAGGACGCGACTTCGCCGCTGCCGCTGGCTGCTTCCTGCGCCGCCGAATTGGAATTCTCCGCGACCTGCTGCGCCTCGACGCGAATGCCGTCCACGGCGCTCGTGATGGTGTCGATGCGCTCCTTGCCGCTGTCGACAGCTTCCTGCTGTACGGCGACCTGCGAGGACGCCTCGGTGACGTTCTCCGCGACCTGGAGTGCCGCTTTCGCCGTCTGGGACGAATTCGCGGTCAGCTCCTCGCCCGCCGCGGCAATCTGGCTCGTGGACTGAGCCACGTCTTTCATGAATTTGTTCAGAGACTCGCGCATATCAAACAGAGCGCGCTGCGCGTCGCCAAACTCGTCGCCGCGCGTCGTGCGCTCGCCCGTGCGATGGAAGTTGCCGTCCTTCAGCTTGTTCGCGAGGTCGATCATGTCGGACAGCGGCGTCGTAATCGCCTTGATCAGCATCATCGAAAGGACAAGCAACAGCACGACCGCGATGACCGTGATGATCACCATCGAGAGAATGGCTGCCGCGTTGTCTTCGTCGTTCTGAGCGTCGATGGCCGCCGCTTTTTCCTCGGTGGCTTTCAGGAGCTTCGCGAGGCCGTCGCGGAGGTCCACCGTCGCCTGCTTCATGCTGCGGTTGTACTCGGCGAGGCCGATGGCGGTATTGCCCGACTCTGCGGCCTTTATGGTACTCTCATAGGAGGCGCGGAATTTCTTCCAGGCGTCTTTGCACTGACCGACCTGCCCGGCAAGCTCAGGCATGGAGGACGCCAGCTTTTCATAGTCGCCCCAAATCTTTTCGTAGTCCCCGACCTTTTTGTCCGCGCCCTTTTTGACGTCCGCGTAACGGGCCGGGTCGGCGATCGCCTGATAGGTACGCACCTGGATGACGCGCATGGCCTCGATCTCGTCGCCGAGGAGGGCGATGGCGCGCAGATTGTTCTCATACATGTTGGTCATATCGTCGCCGGCTTTCGACAGTCCGGTCCATCCACGGAACCCGATGACGGCCATGCCGACAAGAGCAATTACGACGAGAAGCAGGATTTTAAAAGCTACTTTTACATTGTTCATAATTGAATTTTCCTTTCCGCGGGACAGATTTTTGTTGGGATAGACCTCCTTCCCGCTTCCTGTTTTTGCCCGCACGATATTTTGTCATTCTATTATAGAAGATTCGCTTTTGAAAAGCAATCCATTCGGGAGAAGAAAATGTGGAATCACGGAAAAAATTGCGGAGCGGGAAGGATTTTTTTTTACGAACGTCGAATAGACATTTAATAGTCTGTCGGCGGTCGAAAAGGAATCGACGCGTATGGCCGCTGGTGTACTGACACGATGATCATCGTGCCGGCACACTAGGTACAGAAAGAGGTGGGCACGTGGACAACAAGGAGAAAAAGATCCTCATCGTGGAGGACGATGAAGCGAGCCGCTCGCTGCTTCGTCAGAGCTTGAGCGATTGGACGAAGGTTTTTGAGGCGGGGAACGGCGTGGAGGCGCTGGCGTTTTTGCAGCGCAATCCTGACACGGCGCTTGTGGTGCTCGATTTCATGATGCCGCGCATGGACGGGCTGGAACTCTTGATTCGCATGCGGCTTTCGCCGATGTTTCGCGATTTGCCGGTCATCATGTTGTCTGCCGCGCCGGAAGAAGATTTGAACCGCCGTGCGATGCTGCTCGGGGCAACACGTTTTGTGTACAAGCCTTACCGCACGGCGCTTCTCAAAGGGATGGCGGAGGAACTTTTGGATCTTCCGAGATACGAGCCGGAGATTGTGCCGGGCAGCCTTGACTCGTTCATCTTTTCGCGCAGCCAGGCGAT
>CACZOL010000060.1 GCA_902782705.1 uncultured Selenomonadaceae bacterium | reverse complement strand
TGTAATATAATGGACGGCTCCTTCGTCAAGTGGTTAAGACACCGCCCTCTCACGGCGGGTTCAGGGGTTCGAATCCCCTAGGAGTCACCAATCGAAAAGTAAGCCCTCGGCTATGCCGAGGGCTTTTTTGTATCTCGATTATTCTTTTTTACGCGTAATCAGCATCGCGTCCCCGAAGGAGAAGAAGCGGTATTTTTCCTGTACGGCTTCGCGATACGCCCGCAGAGTGAATTCCCTGCCGGCGAAAGCGCTGATCAACATGAGCAGCGTCGATTTCGGAAGATGGAAATTCGTGACGATGGCGTCGACGATCTTGAAGTCGTATCCGGGATAAATGAAAATGCTCGTTTCCCCCGAGCGTCCGTATATCTCGTCTTTCCCAACGGCGGCGGATTCCAGCGTGCGGATCGACGTCGTGCCGACCGCGACGACGCGCTTGCCTGCCGCTTTCGTATCGCGAATCAGCTTCGCCGTTTCTTCGCTGATCGCGTAATATTCGCTGTGCATGACGTGATCTTCGATACGCTCCGCCTTGACCGGGCGAAATGTGCCGAGGCCGACGTGCAGCGTCAAAAATCCGAGATTTATGCCGGCGTCTTTCAGGCTTTGCATTTGCTCCGGCGTGAAATGGAGGCCCGCCGTAGGCGCGGCCGCCGAGCCGGACGCGCGGCTGTAGACGGTCTGGTATCGCTCGCGGTCGGCGAGTTTTTCGTGGATATAGGGCGGCAGCGGCGTCTCTCCGAGGCGGTCGAGGATTTCCTCGAAAATGCCCTGATAGTGGAAACGCACGAGGCGGCCGCCGAAGTCGGTATGTCCCGTCACTTCACAGGAAAGCTCGTCGCCGAATCGGATGGTCGCGCCGCGCATAGCTTTTTTCCCGGGCTTTACGAGCGTTTCCCATTCGTCGCCTTCCACGCGGCGAAGCAGCAGCACTTCCACCCGCGCGCCCGTCGGTTCTTTCCGCCCGATCAGCCGCGCCGGAAGGACGCGCGTGTCGTTAAAGATCAAGGTATCGCCGGGAGTAAGGAATGCCTGCAGGTCATAAAAATGACGATGCTCGATGGTTTCCTCCGCCGGATCGAGCACCATGAGACGCGAAGCGTTGCGCGGCTCCACCGGCGTCTGCGCAATCAATTCTTCCGGCAGTTCATAGTCAAAATCGGACAATAACATTTATTAAAAACCTCACCCACCGCTAAAGCGCCCCCATAGAGGAGGGCAACAATCTTAAAAAAGCCATGTAACGTCTACGTTCCTGTAGTAGTGGCTCAAGATATCCCGATACTTGCTTTTCGCCGCCATACCGTATGCGCCCCACTGGGACATGCCGACGCCGTGGCCGCGCCCGTATCCGTCGAACACGATCATTGCATTCTGATTGGAGATCTCGATTTTCCCCTTGGTGTTCGGAGCGGTCTTGTTTTCCGGGCCGTAACGGATATCCAGCAATGTGCTCGGCAGTCCGACAATCCAGCGAAGTTTCGGGCCGGAAATATCGACTTTTTGCGTCGTACCGATAAAGCGAATGTTTTTGACGCGGCCGGACGGATAGCGATCCGCTGCGCTCTTCCCAAGTTCCAGCGGCGTGAGTTCTATGGCTTTCAAGGTTCCGACGGAAACGCCCGCAGACGCGAGCTTGGACGCGAGTTCCCGCGGAGACATGGATACTTGCCAGTGACGATTGGGCGCGACGGCGTCCTGCGGATCGCGAACCGCCTGCAAATACGGAAGCGCCGTGCCGCCCATCTCTTCGCTTCCCGCGGTCATGCCGCCGGAAGAGGCGTAGAACGCAGCGTAAATCGGCTTCCCCTGATATGTCATGATCTCGCCGCGCGTCGCCGAAACAACGCGCAGCCCTTCCGGACTTTCCGACCCGATGCCGCCGTAAACTTGACAACAGGTCGTCGCGCAGACGTCATAGCCGTCGTCGTCGTGTTTTCCCAGCGAATAGGCGGCGAAGGTACGCGCCGCCACCGCTTGGGCTTTCAGCGCTTCCGTCGGCCAGTCGGGGCTCATTTCTTCCGAGATGACGCCGCCGATATAGTCGTCAAGCTTGACTTCGTTGACGACGGTGATGGTCCCGTCGTCAGCCAACAGCAACAGGATCGTGCCGCGATATTTCTCGCCTGCGACGGAAAGGAACCGTGAGCTTCGCTCGTCCGCAATCGCAAAGCGGATTTTTTTCGCCGAGACGTCCTTGCCGTCTACGGCGAAACGGCGATTCTTGACCGTGACCGTCGATACCGCACCTGCCGCGCGTTTCCCAAGCTCCTCGCTGGTCATTGCGTCGCGGAACACGTATGCCCCGTCGCACGTAAGCACGGCGGACGCTTGCGACTCGGCCAGTCCGACGCGGATGATCGGCTCTTCTTTTGCCACACGGCCGCGTTTTTCCGGCGCCGCTTTCTTTCCCGCAGCCGGTTCTTTTGCCGCGTCAGCAGGCGTCGTTTTCGATTGTCCCGCCCGCACCGGATTCGTCTTTGCCGTCGACGTCGGCAGACCCACCGTCGCCCTGTCTGCCGCGAAGGCCGCCGCGTTCCCCATCGTCCAATAGAATGCGGCGCATAAAATACCTACTAAAACAAAAAAAGAATGACGACGCAAAACAAAAACCTCCTCACTGGACAAGCCTTTTCGCCTTTTGCGCGCGATGGGCTTTTTTTACCGCTTTTTGTACGGCGCGGCTATATCGCTCTTCCTCGCTGAATATGCAGCCGCAATACGCCTGCCGATACAGGCCGAGCTCGACGCTGATGTCGATGCCCTCCTGCCAGCCGGAACGAAAATCTTCATAATAGAACTCGACGCCGTGGACTTTCGCAAAATGCCCGGCGATTTCTTTCATCATATCGTGCTGCTGATAGATGCTGTAAAAGAGCGTCGACGTGAAGGCGGTGAAGCCGTTTTCCGCGGCATACCGCGCCGCCTGCTCCAGGCGCCAGGTGTAGCACATCCGGCAGCGTCTGGTTTTTTGCAGGTTATACATCTCGACAAACTGAAGCGCCTCTTCTTGGGTAGACGACGCCGGGACGACGCCTTCGCCCTCGGCCGTCAGCGCGCGCCGCAAAAAATCGCGAAGCATGAAACGCTCGTCCGTCACAAGCTCCATGTCCGTTTTTTCGGCGAATTGTTTCGCCGTTTTCAGGCGCATATCCCATTCATGATACGGGTGAATGTTCGGGTTGAAAAAATACCCGACAGGCTCCACGCCGTCCGCACGGAGCTTCTTTAGCGGATAGCAGGAGCACGGGCCGCAGCACATGTGCATCAACAGTTTCATGTTCTCTCGTCCTCGAACAGAGAGCCAGAGACGCTTTCGCCGGTTCCCGGATACGGAATCTTCATGTGTTCGTAGCCCGCGCGCGTCACGACGCGACCGCGCGGCGTCCGCATCAAAAAGCCAAGCTGGATCAGGAACGGCTCATAGACGTCGGTGATGGTGTCCGGTTCTTCACTGATGGCTGCCGCCATCGTTTCGAGACCGACGGGGCCGCCGCCGAATTTCTCAATCATCGTCAAAAGCATCCGCCGATCCATACGATCGAGGCCGATTTTATCGACTTCGAGACGCAAAAGCGCCTCGTCCGCGATCTTGGCCGTGATCACGCCGTCGCCCTGCACCTGCGCAAAATCGCGCACGCGCTTCAACAGGCGGTTCGCCACGCGCGGCGTGCCGCGGGAACGACGAGCAATCTCCAGCGCGCCGTCGTTTTCAATTTCGATTTTCAAGATGTCCGCCGCTCGCTTGATGATCTCCACCAATGCGTCGGGCTTGTAATATTCAAGGCGCAGCGACACGCCGAAACGATCGCGGAGCGGCGCGGCAAGCGCGCCCTCTCTCGTCGTGGCCCCGACAAGGGTGAACGGCGCGACGTCAAGGCGTATGGAACGCGCGGACGGCCCTTTGCCGATAATGATGTCCAGCGCGAAATCTTCCATCGCGGAATACAGCACTTCCTCGACGCTGCGGGAAAGGCGATGAATCTCGTCGATAAACAGGACGTCCCGCTCGCCGAGGTTCGTCAAAAGCGCGGCGAGGTCTCCGGAGCGCTCGATGGCGGGACCGCTGGTCACGCGGAAATTGACGCCCATCTCATTGGCGATGATTGCCGCGAGCGTCGTTTTCCCAAGGCCCGGAGGCCCGGAAAGCAGCACATGGTCGAGCGCTTCTCCGCGGCGCTGCGCCGCCTGTATGAATACGGAAAGATTTTCTTTGGCCTTGTCCTGCCCGATGTATTCGCGAAACTTACGCGGGC
The DNA here is from genome assembly GCA_902782705.1 of uncultured Selenomonadaceae bacterium. GTDB lineage: Bacteria > Bacillota > Negativicutes > Selenomonadales > Selenomonadaceae > RUG12372. The sequence continues at coordinate 14,327 of CACZOL010000060.1, read as the reverse complement.
GCAGGCTAAACTGCCAGTCGTCGGAGGGCTGTTCCTCCTTTGCCACAATGCGGCCTTCCTGTTCGTCCACCGGCTATTTCCTCCCCGCAAATTCCTTCAATGCAAATTTCACCGCGTCTTCCGTGGTAATCGGCTCTTTCACGCGCCGCAGAACGGAGGAGATTTCCGCCTGCGAATAGCCGAGCGCCGAGAGCGCCGCCGCCGCGTCTGAAAGCTGATCGCCCGCGACGTCCTCCGCGGGCGCATCGAGATCCCCTTCCGCGCCGTCCAGCTCCGCCGCTTTGTCCTTCAATTCCAAGATCAGCCGCTGCGCCGATTTTTTCCCGACGCCCGGCAGCTTTGTCAACACGGCGATTTGCTGCCCGTGGATTGCCTGAAAGAGCTTGCTCACGGTAATAGACGACAAAATCCCAAGCGCCACTTTGGGGCCGACGCCGGAAACGGAGATCAACATCTGAAACGCTTGGTATTCTTCTTGACTTTCAAATCCGTACAAAGTCAGCGCATCTTCCCGCACGGAAAGATGCGTATAAAGCATCGCGTCTTCGCCCGTCTTCAGCCGACCACGCGTCGAGGACGGAATAAAAACGCGGTAGCCGACCCCGCCGACGTCCAAAAGACAATATTCTGTCGAGAGCTGAACGACGCTGCCCCGTAAAAATCCTATCATATTATATTATACCTCCAACCGATTTCTCCAAGCCGGGCTGTCCATGCAATGCAGCGCGCATATCGCGACAGCCAGCGCGTCCGCCGTGTCGTCTGGCTTCGGCGGCGCGGGAAGGTTCAGCAGTTTCGTGACCATATATATCACTTGTTCCTTCGTGGCTTTTCCGTAGCCCGTTACGGACTGCTTGACTTGAAGCGGCGTCCGCTCCACGATTTCCAGATTGTTTCTTGCCGCGGCAAGCAGCACGACGCCGCGCGCCTGCCCGACCGGAATCGCCGTCGTCACGTTGCGATTAAAAAAAAGCTGCTCGACGCCCATTGCGTCCGGCCGATATTTTTTAATCAGCGCGTCAATCTCGTCGTATATTTTCAACAGCCGATCCTGCATCCGCGCTTTTGAGCTTGTCGTGACGGAGCCGTATTCATGCGGAATCAGTCGATTCCCCTGCGCCGCTTCGACGAACCCATATCCGCAGATGGCCGTACCCGGATCGATCCCCAGTACCAGCAATTCATTTCCTGCTTTCTATAGATTGTTTTTTACTAAATGGCAGTATAACACAAATATTCGTTTTTATCAAAGAAAGGCCCTGTACGCTTAAAAAAAATCCGCCGCCTGTATGCCAAGGCAGCGGATTATCCATCTATTTAACTGTCGGCACGATGACGGTTGATCGATGTGATGCCACGATAGATCAGTCCCAAATCCACGTCATGTCCGCGCGATTCCATGTATCTTTCCAATTTACGCTTCACGCGCTGGAGCGCATTGTCGATGGACTTCACCCGACGATGAAGGTCGACCGCGATTTCCTGGTACGACTTCCCGTCGAGATACGACATCAGCACACGCCATTCGAGATCGCTCAGAATCTCTTCCATTTTTGCTTCAATGTCGATAAATTCTTCGCGGCTGATGATCAATTCTTCCGGATCGGCGACGCGCGCGCCGGAAAGCACGTCCAAAAGCGTCCGCTCCGAATCTTCGTCGTATATCGGCTTATTCAACGACACATACGAATTCAGCGGAATATGCTTCTGTCTGGTCGCCGTTTTGATGGCGGTGATGATCTGACGCGTCACACACAGCTCGGCAAAGGCCCGAAAAGAGGACAGCTTGTCATTCCGGAAATCACGAATCGCCTTGTACAGGCCGATCATTCCCTCCTGAATGATGTCTTCCCTATCCGCGCCGATCAGGAAATAGGAACGAGCTTTTGCCCGCACAAAGTTCCGATACTTGTGAATCAGATAATTCAACGCTGCGGAACTGCTCCCGCTTTTGATCCTCAAAACAATTTCTTCGTCAGTCAGGTTGTCGAATTCTTCAGAAACCGTCTCGTTGCGCGCCACTGTTGCGTCTGTTTCCATTCGATCTCCCCCAAAAGAATAAAGCGTTCCGCGGAACGCTTCGTGAAGCATCGTTCAAATTATAACGTAGGTATTTTCTTGCGTCAAGGGGTTTGAATCATTTCAAAGCATGGAAAATCAACATTTTCGAGAAAAAATAGGCCGAAACGTCCCATATATTAACAAAAAGAGGGGAGACCATAACGGTTCTCCCCTCCGCGAATCGTTTATTTCTTTTTGTCTTTCTTATCCTTCTTGTCTTTTTTGTCTTTTTTATCTTTCTTGTTCTTATCGTTCTTGTTGGTGTTCGAGCCGTTTTCCATCTTCGTCGGCCATTCCTGGAACGTAAGGAGGCCGAACTGGTAATAGGCGATACCGCCTTGCGTGAGATCAGGGTTTTCCATCAGCATGACGCCGAAACGCCCGCCGTAAGCGCCGCGGAAGAAGGTTTTGATCATCTGGCTTTCTTTCCGCATGACTTCGTCATACTTGCCGTCGCCGTTGGTGTCGACTTCGATTTCCTTGGCGTCGACCGCATAAACGCCGGAATGCCCGTCCACTTCGGTCAAGCGTATGAACTCATAGGGCGAATTCGCCATGAATTTTTCGATGTAGTCTTTCTGCTTTGCTTCCGGCTGTTTCGTGATGTCATCCGGAATCATGTCTTCGTCGAAAGCGTCGACCATGACAATCCAGCCGTAGTTAATATCGTAACCCGCGCTCTTGAAAATCAGGACGTCGCCCCTGGCGTCTTCATCATCGCCAAATAATACGCTGAGCGGTACGACGGTCGGCTTTGTCGGGCAAATGATGGAATATCCGTACCGCTGACTCGTATATTTATAACCGCTGTCTTTATATGCCTGCAAAGCCTCCTCAGACGTCATCTCCTGCTGCTCGCCTTCGCCGGGAGCGTCCGCCACGATCGTCGGCTCTTCCTCCGCCGCCGACGCCTGCGGCGTCATAAGCGCAAACGCCGCTAAAGCTGCTACGCAAGTTTTTTTCACCATATTTTTCCAATCCATCAAAATTCCTCCTCATGATTCGGAATGCTGCCATCCTTGTTTTTTATATATCTACGCAGCATCGCAAGCGCGGCCTGCGAGGCGCGAAATTTGACCTGTGTGCGCGTACCTGTGAAAATGTGCTTTTCCGCTTGCGTCCCGTTCGGTCCGGCAACCGCGATATAAACCGTGCCGACGGGATTTTGTTCCGTACCGCCGCCCGGCCCCGCAAATCCTGTCGTACTGACGCCGTAATCCGCGCGCAGGACGCGCCGCGTACCTTCCGCCATCGCTCGCGCTACGGGCTCCGAAACCGCGCCGTGCGCCGCCAGCAGCTCACGATCGACGCCGAGCGCCTCTCCTTTGACTTCATCGGTATAGGAGACGATGCCGCCCTTTACATAGTCGCTGCTTCCCGCAATATCGGTCAGACGGCTCGCCACAAGCCCGCCGGTGCAGGACTCCGCCGTGGCAACCGTGCCCCCGCGCGCTTTGAGGTCGCGTCCGACGATCTCTTCCAATGCTTCCTTATCTGCGCCGTAAACCGCATCTCCGAGCCGCCGCCGGATCTCTTCCTCCATCGGAGCGATCAATTGTCTTGCCGCCGCTTCGTCCGCAGCTTTTGCGGTAATACGAATGATGACGCCCGTGGGACGAACGAGAAGCGCGAGCGTCGGATTTTTCTGCGCACGCACCAAATCGTCAATGATCGTTTCCAGCTTCGACTCTCCGACGCCAAAGGTGTGCAGCACGCGGGAGACGATCATGTACTCTGCGCCGTATTTCTCAAGCAGAAACGGCAACAAGCTCCGATGAAGCATATCCTTCATCTCGGACGGCGGCCCCGGCAAATTCACGAGGAGTTTGCCGTCTTGTTCTATCGCGACGCCCGGCGCTGTGCCTGCATGATTGACGAAAATATGTGCGCCGTCCGGAATCATCGCTTGCCGAAGGTTATTGTCCGTCATTTCCCGCCCGACACGGGCGAAATGTTCGCGAAGCCGCGCCGCGCATTCGTCGTTCAAGGCAAGGGTACGTCCCATGACTTCCGCCGAAACTTCTTTCGTGATATCGCCGCGCGTCGGCCCTAAGCCGCCGGACGTAATCACGAGATCGGCACGGCGCAGCGCATGCGTCAGCACTTCTTTCATGCGCGCGCGGTTGTCGCCCACCGTCGTCTGAAAACAGACGTCGATGCCGATCTTATTCAGTTCGCTCGCCATATAGGCGGCGTTCGTATTGACGATCTGCCCGAGAAGCAATTCGCTTCCGGTCGTCACAAGCTCTGCAATCATTCGTGTTCCCTTTTCTAGCTATTATCCTCATTTCCATGAAAAAAGCGTGAAGTCTCCTTGATTTTAGGCGTTTTTAAGGGATTTTTAATGAACCTGCTCGCCGACGACGTCATAGGTAAAGCCTTGTGCGACGCGCACTTTCACCATGTCGCCCGGCTGTGCGTCCGGACAGTCTTCGACAAAGACCTGCCCGTCCACTTCGGGCGCCTCCCGATAGGAACGTCCATAGGCGACGTTTTCCTGCTCTTCGTCACGTCCTTCAATCAAAACTTTAAGTTCTTTGCCTTCCAGCGATTGATTGACTTCTTCCGAAATCTTGCATTGCAGGCTCATCAAAGCGTGGTATCTCTCCTGCATGGTATTCTCGTCGATCCGACCCGAAAGCTCCGCCGCGGGCGTTCCCTCTTCCGGCGAATAGGTGAAGATCCCCGCTTTGTCAAAACGCTGTTCCGCAATAAATGTGCGGAGCGTCTCGAACTGCGCGTCCGTTTCTCCGGGAAAACCGACGATAAACGTCGAGCGAATCGACACGCCGGGAATCCGCGCACGCAGTTTCTCCAGCAGTTCCGTCATCGACGCGCGCGTATCGGCGCGATGCATCGCACGAAGCAACGCGTCGTCGGCATGCTGGAGCGGCAGATCGACATATTTGACGAGTTTCGGCTGTTCGGCAATCGTTTCGATCAGCTCGTCCGTAAAAAATCGCGGATAGGAATAAAGGCAGCGAATCCATTCTACGCCGTCAATCTTCGTCAATTCGCGTAAGAGACGCGGCAATTCGGCTTTTCCGTATATATCGCGGCCGTACGCCGTCGTATCCTGTGCGATGAGATTCAGTTCCTTGGCGCCCTGCGCCGCAAGCCGTTTCGCTTCCTCGACGATATCTTCCAAGGCGCGGCTCCGGTACCGACCGCGAATCAGGGGAATCGCACAGAAAGAGCAGCGATTGTCACATCCTTCGGCAATCTTCAAATACGCCGTATAGGAAGGCGTGGTCAATATGCGCGGCGTTTTTGCGTCGTAAATCGTTTCGGACTCGCCCGCAAGAATTACACGCTTTCCCTGCAGCGTCGCGTTCACCGCTTCCATGATGCGTCCCCACGCGCCCGTACCGACGATCGCGTCCACTTCCGGCAATTCGTCGAGAAGCGTCTGTCCGTAGCGTTGCCCCAGGCACCCCGCAAGAATCAGCGAACGGCATTTCCCCTGCGTCTTGTACTCCGCCATATTGAGCACCGTCGTGATGGATTCCTGCTTCGCCGTCTCGATGAAAGCGCAGGAATTGACAATCAAGATATCCGCCGCTGCCGGCTCTTTCGTCAATTCAATCCCGGCCTTTTGCAAAAGGCCGAGCATGACTTCCGTATCTACAAGATTTTTCGCACAGCCAAGACTGATAAAACCGGCTTTCACGCAATCTTACCTCCAAACAAATTCGCCCATTATCCTATAAATACCAGTATAGCAGAAAAAAAGCCCAAAAGAAAGTTTACCTTTCTTTTGGGCTTGAAGAAACAAGGAACATTCATTATTCCGCCAGTTTTTTCTCCAGCAGCTGATTGACGAGCTGCGGATTCGCTTTGCCGCGCGTCTGCTTCATGATCTGCCCGACTAAAGCGCCGATGGCCTTCTTGTTGCCCGACTTGTAATCGGCAACCGGCTTCGGATTCGCCGCAATCACGCTGTCGACGATTGCCTCGATCTCCTTGGTGTCCGTAATCTGCACAAGGCCTTTATCTTTGATGATTTTTTCTGGGTCGTCCTTCGATTCCCACATTGCTTTGAAGACTTCCTTACCGATCTTGGAAGAAATCGTGCCTTTTTCGATGAGACGGATCATCGCGCCGAGACGCTTTGCGTCTACCGGAGATTCTCCGATGGATTTTCCTTCCTGGTTCAGATTCTTGGAAAGGTCGCCCATCATCCAGTTCGCCGCGAGCTTCGCATCGGCCCCTTCCGCCACTACGGCGTCGAAATACTCCGCCATGTCGCGGGACGAAGTGATGATCCCTGCGTCGTAGGAAGACAGTCCGAAATCTTTTTCCAGACGTGCCTGCCGCGCGTCCGGAAGCTCCGGCAGACCTTCCTTGTACGCGCGAATTTCCTCGTCCGTCGTAATGATCGGCACGAGGTCCGGCTCCGGCATATAGCGGTAATCCTGCGCCGTTTCTTTCGTACGCATGGAAAGCGTAATCCCGCGCGCCGGATCCCAAGTGCGTGTTTCCTGTACGACATGACCGCCGTCTTCCAAGACTTCTTCCTGCCGCTCGATCTCGTATGTCAGCGCGTCCTCCACAGCTTTGAAGGAGTTGATGTTTTTCATTTCCGCTTTTGTGCCGAGTCCGTCTGTTCCCGCCGGACGCAGGGAGACGTTAAGATCGGCACGCAAGTTTCCTTCTTCCATGCGGCAGTTGGAAACGTCGATGTATTCGAGAATCGACTTGATTTTTTCCATATACGCGCGCGCTTCCTGCGGCGTGCGCATATCCGGCTCGGAAACGATCTCGATGAGCGGCACGCCGGTACGATTGTAATCGACGTTGGACGCGGCGGAATCTTTGATCGTCGCGCCCGAATGGACCAGCTTGCCCGCGTCTTCCTCCATGTGAATGCGCGTGATGCGAATCCGCTTCTTGCCTTCTTCCGTTTCAATATCGACATATCCATGCTCGGCAATCGGCAAGTCGTACTGCGAGGTTTGGAAGTTTTTCGGAAGATCGGGATAATAATAATTCTTCCGGTCGAATTTACTGAATTTGTTGATGGTGCAGTTCAGCGCCAATCCCGCTTTGATCGCGAACTCGACGACGCGGCGATTGACGACGGGAAGCACGCCCGGCAGACCGAGGCAGACAGGGCAGACATGCGTATTTTGCTCCGCGCCGAATGTCGTGGCGCAGCCGCAGAAAATCTTCGTATTCGTTTTCAGCTCGCTATGGATCTCGAGACCGATTACGGCTTCATACTTCATGCTTTCACCCCCAAATCTGCCATTTCGCGACAGAACGTCTGACTCTGCTCATACGTATAGGCCGCGCGCAAAACCGTTGCCTCATCCAGCGGCTTTCCGATGATCTGGAGCCCGATCGGCATTTTCGACCCGCTGTAGCCACAAGGCAGGGAAATACCGGGAAGCCCCGCGAGATTCAAAGGAACGGTATAGACGTCCTGCAAGTACATTTTCAGCGGGTCGTTCGTCATCGCTCCGATTTTATAGGCGGGCGTCGGCGCGGTAGGCGCGACGATCACGTCCACCGACTGAAACGCCTTGTCGTAATCTTCCTTGATCAATCGACGCACTTTCAGCGCTTTCAGATAATACGCGTCGTAGTATCCGGCAGACAGCGCGTAGTTTCCGATCAAAATGCGGCGTTTGACTTCCTCGCCGAATTTCTCGCTGCGCGTTTTCGTCATCATCTCGACGACGTCTGCGCCGTCGACGCGCGCGCCGTAGCTCACGCCGTCATAACGCTCGAGATTCGTCGCGGCTTCCGCCGGAGCAATCAGATAGTAGACGGAAATCGCATATTCCGTATGCGGAAGCGAAATTTCCTGCACGTCCGCGCCGAGTTCCTCAAATTTTTTAATGGCGCCGCGAACGGACGCCTCAACCTCCGCGTCCATGCCCTTGACAAAAAATTCTTTCGGCACGCCGATCTTGAGCCCTTTGACGTCTTCACGAAGCGCGCCCGCAAAATCCGGCACTTCAGAAGCGCTGGAGGTGGAATCGTATTCGTCGTGTCCGGCGATTACCTGCAAAAGATGCGCAGCATCCGTCACGTCGCGCGTCACGGGTCCGATCTGATCCAGCGAGGACGCAAACGCCACGAGGCCATAGCGGGAAACGCGGCCATATGTCGGCTTCATCCCGACGACGCCGCAAAAAGAAGCCGGTTGACGAATCGAACCGCCCGTGTCCGAGCCCAGCGCCCAGATTGCGCTTCCTGCCGCGACTGCCGCAGCGCTGCCGCCGGAGCTTCCGCCCGGCACACAATCGGTGTTCCACGGATTCCGCGTTTCATGGAAAGCGGAGTTTTCCGTCGAACCGCCCATCGCAAATTCGTCCATATTGAGCTTGCCGAGAATGACCGGACGTTCTGCCGCCAAATGCTCCACCACCGTCGCGTCATAAGGCGGAACAAAATTTTCCAGCATTTTCGAGGCGCAGGTCGTCTTTACGCCCTTCGTGCAAATATTATCCTTGATCGCACCGGGAATTCCTTCAAAGTATGCGATTGTTTCCCCGCGCGCAAGCTTCTCATCCGTTGCGGCTGCCGCCTGAAGAGCCGTTTCGCGCGTCTCTGTGATATAGGCGCGTACTTTGTCTTCCGTTTCGTCCATGCGCGCAAGAACGTCTTTCGTGAGCTCCGTCGAAGATATTTCTTTTTTCAGGAGCATTTCGTGCAGCTCATGCGCGGGTTTTGCGTATAATTTCACAGTATATCCTCCCCTGCGTCAATCTTCCAAAATCTTCGGCACCTTGAAATACCCGTCTTCCTGCAGAGGAGCATTGGAAAGCGCCAGATCGCGGTCCAGCGACGGACGCACTACGTCTTCGCGGAACACGTTGTGGATCGGAAGGACGTGCGCCAGCGGCTCCACGTCGTCCGTCGGAATCGCCGAGAGATTGTCGACGTACTGCAAAAACGCGTCAAGCTGCTCCAGCGATCTTGCTTTATCCGTTTCCGGAATCTCTAATCGGGAGAGGAGCGCGACCATATCCAAATCTTTTTCTGTGACCTTCGCCATCAAAATTCACCGCCTCAACAAAATATTGTTTATTGTAGCATATTTGCGCGCAAATGTTAACTACGCGCGGCAGATGGGCGCATATTTCTGCATGAGCCCCTTAACGCCTTGATCGGGAAACGCAATCTTGAGGAGCGTTTCTTCTCCGCTGCCTTCCACGGAAACGACCGTCCCGACGCCCCATTTCCCATGACGCGCTTTGTCGCCCGGCCGCCACCGGATACTCATATCGGGACGGATCACATTCCCCGAGGCGGACGAAGAACCTTTCGCGCTTACCGGCTTTTTCGCCGGTCCCGCAGAGAAAGACGCCGATTCTTGATTCATTTCCTGCAAGATCTCGTAAGCGGACTTTGCGTCCGAGAGTCTTGGTTTTCGGGAATGAACCGGCGAAGGATTCCTGCGCGTAAAGAAATCGTCGCGCACAGGACGTGTGAAAAATCCGCCGTTTCCCATCGCGTCCTCAACGCATTCCGTCGGAATCTCCGACAAGAAACGGGAAGGCGGAAACGAAGTTATATTACCGTAAATCATACGATGCTGCGCGTAAGTCATATATAGTTTTTGCTTCGCCCGCGTAATGCCGACATAACAGGCGCGCCGTTCTTCTTCCAGTTCCGCGTCGTCCATCAGCGTTCGCGTATGCGGGAAAATCCCTTCTTCCATGCCCGTCATAAAGACAAACGGAAACTCCAATCCTTTGGCCGAATGCAGCGTCATCAGCGTGACGCGCTCATCGGCAAGGTCGGCGTCGTCAATGTCGGAAATCAACGCGATATGATTCAAGAATTCCTCTAACGTCGGCGTTTCAGCCGTCGCCTCGAAATCCTTCGCGACGCCGATAAACTCCTGCAAGTTTTCGATGCGCGACTTGTTTTCCGGCTTGTCCTCCGCTTCCAACGCCTGAATATACCCCGTCGCGTCCAAGACGCGCTCCACGAATTCGGAAATCGGCGTCGCATCCATCTCGCCCAGCAGGTCGAACATCATCATCGCAAAGGCGGAGAGCGGCGCTTTTGTCCGCGCCGTAACCCCGGGAATCTCCGCCAACGCTTCGGGACTGGAAATCACATCAAAAAGGCTCATATCATGGGCAACGGCGTATTCGTTCAAACGGGAAATGCTCGTCGCTCCAAGGCCGCGTTTCGGCACGTTGATGATCCGAAGCAGGCTCAGCGTATCCAGCGGATTGAACAGGACGTGCAAATACGCGATAAGGTCGCGGATCTCGCGGCGATCGTAAAATTTCAGCCCGCCGACCATCGTATAAGGGACGCCCATCCGCATGAACCCTTCTTCAATGGCGCGCGATTGGACGTTCGTACGATACAATACCGCCACATCACCGTAAGAAATACCCGTCGATTCTTGCTGTCGAAGTATTTCCTGCGCGATAAAAGCCGCTTCGTCCCGCTCGTCCTGCGCGCAATACGTTGTAATCGGCGCGCCCGTGGCGTTTTCCGTCCAAAGATTTTTCGGCTTCCGTTTTTGATTATTTGCAATGACGGCGTTCGCCGCCGTCAAAATCGTCTTCGTCGAGCGGTAATTCTGCTCCAGCCGTATGACCGCCGCTTCCGGATAGTCCTTCTCAAAATCCAAGATATTGCTGATATCCGCACCGCGCCAGCCGTAAATCGACTGGTCCGCGTCGCCAACGACGCAAAGATTTCGGTGCCGGGCCGCCAAGAGCTTCGTAAGCTGATATTGGGCGCCGTTCGTGTCCTGATACTCGTCCACGAGAATATATTGAAACCGCTGCTGGTATTTTTCCCGCACTTCTTCCGACGTTTGTAAAAGCCGCACGGCGAGCATCAAGAGGTCGTCGAAATCCAGCGCGTTGTTCTTTCTGAGTACGCGCTGATACGCCGCGTAAACCTCAGCAATCTTCTGGCGATGAAAATTTTCCGCCGCCTGCGCCAGCGCGTCCGGCCCCATCATCTGGTTTTTCGCGTCGGAAATCGCCGCCTGTACTTGACCGGGCGGATACTGCTTTTCATCAAGATTCATTTCTTTCAGGCAGTCCTTTACCACGGTTTTCGAGTCCGACGCGTCGTAAATGACGAAATTCTTTCCGTACCCGTCCAGCGCGTCAATCTCATATCTAAGCAGCCGCGCGCAGAAGGAATGGAATGTGCTGAGCCATACGTCTTTGGCGGCGCTGCCGACAAGACGATCCACGCGCTCCCGCATCTCCGCCGCCGCTTTGTTTGTAAACGTGATTGCGAGAATCCTGTACGGAGCGACGCCGTGCGCCAAAAGATTCGCGACGCGGCAAGTCAACACTTTCGTCTTTCCCGAGCCGGCCCCCGCCATGATGAGGAGCGGCCCCGCCAAGTGCTCGACTGCCTTTCGCTGCATCGGATTCAATGCGTCCAATATATTGTCCAATCTCAATTCTCCTCATTTATGGAAAAAGCTGCCTCCCGCACAATGGAAAGGCAGCCTTCGCAGAAGTTTATTTAGGCATACGCTGTACCGCGTCCGTCAGAGGCGGTATGATTTGCTTTTTGCGGGACATGACGCCCGGAAGATAAATCGAATCGCCCGACGCGTCTTTCATGAAGGCTTCTCCGATCAGAGTCTTGGGAGAACCGACGTAAAGGAGCTCCGTGCTCTCTTTCAATATGTCGGTCACCATCAAAAGGCACATATCGAAATGCTCCGTCGTGCACAAAACATTCATGCTTTCCAGCAGCTCCGCCTTCATTTCCATGACCTCATCCACGTCCATCACGGAAAGCTGGCTCACCAAAATGTGATAATCGCCGATCTGGAATTCCTTCATATCATTTTTCGCAATGTCTGCCGGCGTCATATCGCCTATGCCCGCGCCCGCCTTGAGAAGCGCCATGCCGTACTCTTCAATCTGAACGTCGGCAAGTTTTGCCAGCCGCTCGGAGGTAATCTTATCGTAGCCGGTGCAGGTCGGGGATTTAAACAAGACCGTATCGGAAATAATCGCGGAAAGCAGGAGTCCCGCAATCTGCGGTGAAATCTCGACATTTTTCTGCCAGTACATATTGGCAATAATCGTAGCGGTGCAGCCGACAGGCTCTTCCCGAATATAGATCGGCTCTCCGGTCTGCATGCCGCCCAGACGATGATGGTCGACAATCTCAAGGATCTTGGCGTCCTCGATCCCCTCGACGGCTTGTCCGCGCTCGTTGTGATCGACAAGGATCACGCGCTCCGGCTCTGGAAGCATCAGATTGTCACGGCTGACGATGCCGACGAGCCGCTCATTGTCGACAACCGGATAGTTGCGGAATTTCGACGCCTCGATGGTGCCCCGGATATCGCTTAAAAGTTGATGGGACTGGAACGCGGTCAATTTTTTCTGCATGATATGACCGACGGGAATGCTCTGGTTGATCAGGCGCGCCGCCGTGAAAGTATCGAGCGGCGTGCGAACGATCATCGAATGGGTACGGCGCGCGTCCTGCTTGACGATTTCCGGGATATTGCCTTCGTTCGTGACAATCAGACAAGCAATATTGTGGAGCAGGCATTCCTGCATGGAAGCGTACTGCCCTTCCCCAACGAGAACGACGTCGCCTTCCGACACCCATTTTTTGATGGTTGTCTTGCTTCCTGCGGCGATGTGTACTTTCCCTTTGACTTTCGTATTTTCATCGCTCTCGACGATGACCTCGCCGTCGATAATATCGACAATCGCCTTCAGGGAAACCGCAGCTTCCCCAAGGTCCTGCATATTCAACTCCTCAAAATAGCGCTGCGCCAAATCGCTCACGGTAACGATACCGACCATGCGCCCGTCGTCGTCCGTGACCGGAACGGAACGCAGATTGTTCTTCTGCAGGACGCTGCCAAGATAACGGAGGCTGTCCGTTTCCTTGACGACGGTATGACACTCCAGCATGATGTCCTTGACGCGCGGATACAAATCCGAGAGCAGCATCGGCGCTTCCGCTTTGAAATAGTCGAGCGCGTACTGCGTTTCCGCATTGACTTGTCCGGCGCGCGCCGCAATCGCATTTTCCCCGCCTGCCTGCTTCAGCGCAGCGTAAGCGATGGCGGAACAAATGGAATCCGTATCCGGATTGCGGTGTCCGATGACATATACAGGTTTTGCATTTTGCATTATGCTATCCCCTTTATATTTCAATTAAGTATACAAATACAACGCTTGGACGATTTTCAAAGCGTTGTATCAATGCGTCTTTTCAATTATAGCATAACTTTGGGAAGTATCAACTTTCTTTTCCGATTTCACCCAATCAATGATTCCGATTTCCCGTACCATGCTCCCAAAGCTCACGCAATACGTCCGACACTTTCATCGTCGCAAGTTCCGGGCTGTCCACCACATATTGGAGCATATCGGCAATTTCTTCCGGATCCGCATGGCGAAATGTCGCCCGCCCGTCCAAATCCTCCAAGGTTTCTAACAGCTCATCCGCAATATCCGCCATATCTTCCCGGTCGTAATACCATTCGATGATCGGACGGTAACCGCCCTGATACGCCGATGCAGTTCTCAAAATCTGAATGTTGTCGTCGGGCAAAAGATCGCCCGTCGATACCAAATCGTTCAGCTCGGAAATCAATTCGCGATATCGATACGGATCTTTTTTCATCGGATATACCTCCCCGGCTGACGAATTTTCATAGATATGCTACAATCAGTAAAAAGGAGCTGGATATAATGATTCGATATCCTTATGTCATTTCCCTTCCTAATATTAAGATAGATCTTACACAAAATGATTTTTCCGGGGAATATTTGCTCGTCGCCGGCGGGAGAGCGCCTTCATCGGCTTGGCTCAAAGCGGCTTCTGTGAACCGCAGGCTCTACGCCATCGACAGCGGCGCCGACGCCTGCCGCACCGCGGGACTTGTCCCCGAGCTTTTTATCGGCGACGGCGACAGCACAAAGCGCGACACGTTGTCATGGATAGAAGATTCCAATGTCGCGTGCAAACGTTTTCCTCCGGAAAAAGATAAAACGGACACGCAGCTCGCCTTGGCGATGGTCGCCAAGAATCGGAGCCCGTTCGTGATCCTCACCGGCGGATTCGGCAAACGCTTCGATCATGCGTTCAGCCTGCTTTATTCTTTTGTCGGCGCCGGTCTCCGCGGCTGCCTCGCCGACGATCATGAATTCCTGTTTGTGCTTCGCGAAGACGACGGGATTGTCCTCGAAACATTATCCACGCCCAAAAGCATTTCTCTTCTTCCACTCACACCCGAATGCCGAGGCGTTTCCATAGACGGGGTACACTGGCCTCTAGCCGACGCC
>CACZOL010000059.1 GCA_902782705.1 uncultured Selenomonadaceae bacterium | reverse complement strand
TTCGCTTGACACGACGACGCTGCGTAATCTTGAGATCACGCGCAATCTTCGGGACGGGAGCAAGAAAAATACATTGCTCGACGTTCTTGATTTCACGGGTACTGCAATGGGAGGGCGTCTCCTTCGCAAATGGCTGGAGCAGCCGCTGGTGGCGGCGCCGGATATCCGCGCGCGTCACGACGCGGTGGAAGAACTGACGGGCGACTTTTCCATGCGGTCTGCGCTGTCTGAGCGTATGAAGGAAATTTACGATTTCGAGCGCCTTTTGACGCGGGCGGAAGTCGGTGCGGCCAACGCGCGCGACCTCGTGGCGCTGAAAGTTTCCCTTGCCGCGCTGCCGAGTACGAAAGAAGTCCTTGCCCCGGCGCGGAGCGCGTTGCTTCGTCGCGGGCATGATCACATCGGTACATTCGACGACCTTGTTTCGCTTTTGGAGCGCGCTATCGTGGACGAGCCGGGGCTTTCCGTCCGAGAGGGCGGAATCATTAAGCCGGGATACGACGAGGAGTTGGACGAATACCGTCGAATCGCTCATGACAGCAAAACCATGCTGCAGGACATCGAAGAGCGCGAGCGGGAGAAAACAGGCATAAAATCGCTTAAAGTCGGTTATAATAAAGTATTCGGTTATTATATTGAGGTCAGGAACAGCGGCAAAGACCTGGTGCCCAAGCATTACGTCCGAAAGCAGACGCTGGCGAGCGCGGAGCGCTTCATCACTGACGAACTCAAGGAGTTTGAGACGAAAATTCTTGGCGCGCAGGAAAAAATTGTCGCCATCGAGTACAATTTGTTTAACGGCGTGCGCGAGCGCGTCGTTGCCGAACTGGAAGACATTCAGCGCACCGCGCGGGAGCTGGCCGTCGTTGACGTCCTTGTTTCTCTGGCGGAGGCGGCGGACGTCTACGGCTATTCCCGGCCCGCACTTCGGGAAAATGGCGTGATTCATATCGTGGACGGGCGGCACCCGCTCGTCGAGCGAATCTTGACGCAGGATCTCTTCGTGCCCAACGACGCAGAGCTGAACCATGAGGAAAGCGAGATCATGCTGATTACCGGGCCGAATATGGCAGGTAAGTCCACCTATATGCGACAGACGGCACTGATCGTTCTGATGGCTCAGGCGGGCAGCTTCGTCCCGGCACGGGAAGCGGCCATCTCGCCCGTCGACCGCATCTTTACGCGTATCGGGGCAAGCGATGATCTTGTCAGTGGGCAGAGCACATTCATGGTCGAGATGAACGAAGTCGCGCAGATATTGAAATACGCGACGAAGGACAGCCTCGTGATCCTTGACGAAATCGGGCGCGGTACCAGTACTTTTGACGGTATGAGCATCGCCCGCGCAGTCGTCGAACACATTCGCGACCATATCCACGCGAAAACGATGTTCGCCACCCATTACCATGAACTGACCGATATGGAGAGCGAACATATCAAGAATTGCTGCGTTGCGGTTCGGGAACGCGGAAGCCAGGTCGTTTTCCTGCGCCGCATCGTGCCGGGCAGTGCCGACAAGTCTTACGGCATTCATGTCGCGCGTCTCGCGGGGCTGCCGAAATCCGTCACCGACCGTGCGGAGGTCATTCTCGCTGGCATGGAGGAAAATGCGCCGGTATCTGCGCCGACGACGGAACAGCGTGCGCCGGCAGCGCCGCCGGAGACGGGAATGGCGTCGCTCTTTACCTCGTCTCTTTCTGATGCGGTGTTGGCACTTGATGTGATGGCGATGACGCCAATCGAGGCTATGAACGAATTGTATCGCTTGCAGCAAATGGCGCAAAAGGAGGCGGGCAGGGCATGAGCATCGTTCATCTTCTGGACGACGATACCGTAAATAAAATCGCGGCGGGGGAAGTGGTCGAGCGCCCTGCGTCTGTTGTAAAAGAACTGATTGAAAACGCCGTCGACGCCGGAGCAACCGTCATCGAAACGGAAGTCATGGCGGGCGGAACGAGCCTGATGCGCGTTACAGACAACGGCTGCGGCATGAATCGCGAGGATGCAGAGCTTGCCGTCAAGCGGCACGCGACGAGTAAGATCGAAAACGGCGAAGATATCTTGACGGTGCCGACGTTGGGCTTTCGAGGAGAAGCGCTTCCGACAATCGCCGCCGTTTCACGTTTTTCCATGGTTACGCGTCGTAAAGAGGATGAGCTTGGCGTTTCCGTTCGCATCATAGGCGGGAAAAAGCCCGAAATTTCCGAGGCGGGCGCGTCTCCCGGCACGACCGTAAAAGTCGAAGATCTGTTTTTCAATACGCCCGCGCGCAAGAAATTCATGAAGACGACGCACACCGAAGGCATGAAAGTCAACGATTGCGTCGTAAAAGCCGCTTTGGCTGAACCCGGCGTTTCTTTTCGGCTCATCAATAACAATAAAGTCAGTGTCAAAACGCCGGGGACGGGTTCGCTCCGCGATGCCATCGTCGCTATATACGGCGGCGCGGTCGGCGAATCGCTCCTGCCGCTGTCGTTCAAAGATGAAGACGTAAAGATTACGGGATTCTTGACGAAGCCTTCCATGCTCCGAAGCAGCCGTGCATGGCAGACGTTTATCGTCAACGGACGCGTCGTCGAGAATAAAGCGATGGCGCGCGCTGTGGACAACGCCTATCATTCGCTTCTTCCCAAGGCAGGGTACCCGTTGGCGGTGCTCGTGGTGGAAGTTCCCGCGCGAAGTGTCGACGTCAATGTCCACCCGCGCAAGGCGGAAATCAAGTTTGAAGATGAAGGACGAATCTTCAAGGCCGTTTACAAGGCGGTGGTCGATGCTGTACGCCCCGAGGGACAAAGTTTGGAGCAGGTAGCCGCCGTCGCCCGCGTGCCCGAGCGTCGGGACGGCGTCCCTGCGCCGTCGTTTTCTGTTGCTTCTTTTGCACCGTCCGCAGAGCAGGAAACGTCGGCTCTGCCAAGGCCGTTTGTGCCGACGGTTCCTTTCGCGGACAGGAAGGGTACGGCAAATTTCGCCGAAGTGCAAAAAGAACTGATGGCGGAAAAAAACAGCGCATCACGCGTTTCTTACGAACAGCAGCAGTTGGAGCCGCTCGTCGCAGACGCGCCGGAGACAAAGGACGATGCGCCTTTGGCGATGGTGCCGATCGGGCAGGTCGCTTTATGCTTTATCATCGCGCAAGACGGAGACACCCTGTATATAATCGATCAGCACGCGGCGCACGAGCGCGTCTTGTATGATCGTTTTTCGGCGTTGGCTGACGATATGCCGTCTCAGCAGCTTCTCGTGCATTTGCTTCTCGATTTCAGCACGCAGGAGTCAGAGCTTTTGGAGCGGCAGCAGGAGCTTTTGTCTAAGCTCGGTTTCGACCTTGCCAAGAGCGGAGAAAATCAATTCCGCCTTTGCTCGGTGCCCGCCGATATCCCTATGGATATGGCGGAGACGACGCTCAGGAAAATCCTCGGCTGGCTGATGGAAATGCACGCGCCGACAGCGGCGGAGATTCGTCACGCCTGTCTCGCGATGACCGCCTGCAAAGCGGCAATCAAGCGCGGAGACGAGCTGAATCTTCGGCAGATGCAGCTCCTGTTGGAGGCTCTTTCGGAGACGGCACGTCCGTACACTTGCCCGCATGGGCGGCCTACGATTTTGCGATTCACCGGCACGGAGCTCGCGAAAATGTTCAAGAGGACATGACGATGGAGAGCAGGAATCCGATTGTCGTGACGGTAGGGCATAAAGCGAAGCCCGAACATTTTGCGCTGGCGCATGAGATGGCGAAAAAACTCGGGGCGCCTTTCGCGGAGCGCGGTAATACGTCACTGGACGCGCTTCGTGCGCAGTACGGCGTTTCCTGCGTCATGGTCGTGAAAGAAAAGCTCGTCGTCGATACGCCGGACGGCGAGCTCTATTTTCATCCGGGCATGGCGCATCTTCGATTGAAGAATTTGCGGCATGGGGAGAGCGACCATTTATTGAAAGCGCTCGGCGTCACGGAAGGCGCGCGCGTCCTCGACTGTACTCTCGGCATGGGGGCGGACGCCATCGTCGAGAGCTTTTGCGTAGGCAAGTCGGGGGAGGTCGTCGCACTCGAAAAAAATCCCGTCGTTGCGCTATTGATTGCAAATGGATTGCAGACGGACGAAGGGGAGCATCCGACAACGGTGGCGGCTATGCGCCGCGTTCACGTCATTTGCGCCGATTACGAGGATTTTTTGCGTGAGCAGGCCGACGATTCCTTTGACGCCGTATATTTCGATCCGATGTTTCGTCATCCGTTCATGGAAAGCACGGGAATACATCCGCTGCGTTTCCTTGCCGATCCGCGTCCCGTATCGGCGGAGGCGATTCGCGAGGCAAAGCGTGTGGCCCGCCGCCGCGTCGTACTGAAAGAATCCAGCAAGAGCCTTGAATTTGAGCGGCTTGGTTTTACGGAGTTTGAAGGCGGAAAATACAGCAACGTCCGGTATGGAGTGATGAATCACCTGAAATGAATCTTCACAAAATACAAAAGTTTTTCTTTTTATAATCTTTCCTTGCTTTTTACAGGAAAGGTATGGTACGATAGTCATGTTATTTTTGTTTCGGAAAGCGTTTGCTTTCAGGGTAGGAGTTGGAGGCAATAGTCATGGTTAAGGTCTTGGTGAACGGCGCTTGCGGGCGCATGGGACAGTCGGTGGTAAAAGCTGTATTGGCCGACGAGGAGCTTTCGCTGGTTGCGGCGGTGGATGTTCACGAGGAGAAAGATGCGGGAACATTGGTCGGACAGGCACCCTGCGGCATTCCGGTGACGACGCATCTCGCGGATGCCATCGACGCGACGCGTCCCGACGTCATGGTCGATTTCACGAGGCCGGACGTGGCGCTGCAAAATGCGATTACGGCGCTGGAAAGCGGCGTTTCTCCGGTCATCGGCACGACGGGGCTGACTGACGACGCGAAAAAGCAGTTATCGGCGCTTGCAAAAAAGAACGAGACGCCGTGCTTTATCGCTCCAAATTTTGCCATAGGCGCCGTACTGATGATGATGATGGCAAAGCAGGCGGCGAAATATATGCCGAACGTCGAGATTATCGAGCTGCACCATGACAATAAGCTGGACGCGCCTTCCGGTACGGCGCTCCAGACAGCAGAGCTGATTCGCGAGGTGCGCGGAGATATGCGGCAGGGACATCCCGACGAAAAAGAAACGATTCCAGGCGCGCGCGGAGCGGTCGTCGGCGGCCTGCATATTCACAGCGTTCGTCTGCCGGGCTACGTCGCCCATCAGGAAATCATTTTCGGCGGTTTGGGACAGACGCTTTCTATTCGTCACGACTCGATGGATCGTGAGTCTTTCATGCCGGGCGTTATTCTCGCGTGCAAAAAAGTTCGTTCTCTCTCCGGCCTCGTGGTCGGTCTCGAAAAGTTGCTGTAAGGTTCTGTTTTTAGGAAAGGAAAGAACGATATGAAAAAGTACAATACGGCGATTCTCGGCGCGACGGGCGCAGTAGGGCATGAGTTTTTGAAGCTTATCGAAGAGCGGGATTTCCCGTTTGACAATCTGAAACTTTTGGCGTCGAAACGCTCGGCGGGAACGAAGCTCACGGTCAAGGGGAAGGAGTACGTCGTCGAGGAAGCGACGGAAGATTCCTTTAAGGACGTAAAAATCGCGCTGTTTGCGGGGGGTTCCGCAAGCAAGACCTTTGCGGAGCCTGCAGTCAAGGCCGGCGCAGTGGTTATCGACAATTCTTCGACGTTCCGCATGGATCCGAATGTGCCGCTGATCGTACCCGAAGTCAATCCGGAGGCCATCGCGCAGCACAAAGGCATCATCGCCAATCCGAACTGCTCGACGATTATCATGGTCATGGCGCTGAAACCGCTTCATGACGTGAAGAAAATCAAGCGCGTCGTTGTTTCGACGTATCAGGCGGTTTCGGGCGGCGGCAAAGAGGCTATGGCGGAACTCGAGCAGCAAGTGGACGATATCGTGAACGGTCGTCCGGTCAAAGCGGAGATTTTGCCCGGCGCGAGCCTTGCGAAGCATTATCAGATTGCGTTCAATCTGATTCCGCAGATTGACGTTTTCAAGGAAAATCTCTATACAAAAGAAGAAATGAAGATGATCGACGAGACGCGGAAGATCATGTCTGCGCCGGATATGCGCATTACGGCGACGACGGTGCGTGTGCCTGTCTATCGCAGCCATGCGGAGTCGGTCAACGTCGAGTTTGAGGATGAAGTTACGGAAGAAGCCGCGCGGAAAGCTTTTGCCGCATTCCCGGGGCTCATCGTGAACGACAATCCTGACGAGATGGAATATCCGATGCCGCTCTTCACTTCCGGTAAGGATGACGTCGAGGTCGGCCGTATTCGAAAAGATTATTCGGTGGAGCATGGCTTGAATTTCTGGCTTTGCGGTGACCAGATCCGCAAAGGCGCCGCTCTGAACGCGCTCCAGATCGCGGAGTACATGATCGAAAAGAATTTGATAAAATAAGGTATTAAAGAAGGAAGCACTGAATAAGTCAATTTATGACCTTGTCGAGGGATTTTTTCGTCAGGCAAGGAAAAGAACTCGAAGTCGTAGCCGGTGTGCTACGTCGAGAGTTCTTTGACGCAGCATGACGGAAAAAGGGCCGACAAGGGCGTGAAGGGACTTATTTAGGGATTCCTTCCGATAGGAGGGACAGAAATGG
>CACZOL010000058.1 GCA_902782705.1 uncultured Selenomonadaceae bacterium | reverse complement strand
CATTCTGTAAGCCCCTGCAGCATGACGCCGAGGACAACTGCGAAGAACGCCAAATAAACGGGTTGTTGTGTTCTTTTCCACCCACGGACGGAAAAAACCATGCAGTATATCCAAAAGGCGATAAATGTCAAGCCGCCCAATGCACCGCGTTCACCGAACATCTGCATGACGTTGCTGTGGGCGTGTCCCAAGCTCATGGTTGCTTCCGGCAGGATGTATTTTGTTCGGTAAGCGTGTGCGTATTCTGCCAGTCCAACGCCGAATACGGGGTGGTCTAAAAACATGTGGTACGCGCCGGTCCAGGCATATAGTCGTTCAGAGTTAGAATGGGTATTCATGTCTGTGATTGACGTTAATCGATGTGCCAAAAAGGGAGAAAATAAAAATAATGAACAAGACAGCAGTAGAACGCCGCAGAGAGACAAAATGACGTTTTTTTTCTGTTTCAGAGACGGAAGCAGAAGAAAAAAGAGGGCGACGATGGTTGCCGCTGCTGCAAGCCAGGCACCGCGGGTTCCGTTGCAGATCAAGGCGAGGATCCCGATAAACAGGAGAATCGGCGGGGCCCATGGCCATTGCAGTTTCCTACGGAAGATGGTTGCAAGGAAGAAAATCGGTACTGCTGCAGAAAGAAGTCCGGCGTGCGCCATGATATTAATAAATCCGCTGAATCGGGAAGTGTATTTCGCTGCAGATGTCAGCATAAAGTGCAGTTCCTGTACGATGCTGATCATATTCGTGATGCTGATGGATATCACCAGCAAGAATGCTAACGTCCAGAGCCGTTTCTTGTCGCGGAACCAAAAGAGAACGGTGAAAAAAGGAATCAACCGGAACCCATAGTGGTTGATAAAAAAAGGAAATCCTTTGGCGGGCGCATCGGAAAAAATCCAAGACAAGACAGTGGCTATCATAAACGCTCCGAAAGTCATGAAAAAACCATGATCCAACTCACGGAGGCGATTCCGGTTCGGCGGGTCGCGATACAGCCGGTATAAGAAGAGCGGACAAAGTATTGACAACGGGATGTTCGCGCCTGCCACGGATATGCCGAGCATAAGGGAAAAGAGGCAGAGCAGATAAAACATCCAATCGTCCAAAGATTTTTGTTTGATGGCTATTGGCATTTTAAAAAGCCTCCCGGTTATTTTGAGCTGTTTTTATACATATCCCGAAGCTCACGCTTTGCAATCTTGCCCGTGGAAGTTTTCGGGAGCTTATCAATTTGGCGAAATTCCCGTGGAATCTTGAACAGCGCAAGGTTATCCTGCAGGTATTTTTTGAGAAGGCGTGTTTCGACGGAAAAGCCCGGCTGTACGCTGTAATAGCAACACCCGGCCTGCCCGCGAAGGCTGTCTTCGATCGGGATTACGGCGGCTTCATGGATGCCGGGGAACGCATATAAAAGTTCTTCGATCTCGCGCGGATATATATTTTCGCCCATGCTGATAATCATATCCTTGATGCGGTCGACAATATAGACGTAACCGTCTTCGTCAATACGTGCGATATCGCCGGTGTGCAGCCATCCGTCTTTCAGCGCTTCCGCCGTCGCATTCGCGTCGCAGAGATAACCGTGCATGATGTTCGGTCCTTGCACGAGCAGTTCGCCTGGTTCGCCTTGTGCTACATCATGGTCGTGCGCGTCCACAAAACGAATACGCACATTTGGAATCGCAGGACCAACGGAGCCGAGACGTGTCGCTTCCGGAGGATTCATCGTCACAACAGGTGAAGCTTCGGAAAGGCCGTAACCTTCGACAATCGGTACGTTGAATTTGGTGCGGAACGCTTCGCCGATTGGCAGAGGAAGCGGCGTGCCGCCCAGCATGACAAAACGAAGCGTTCGCATATCGTCCGGCGTTGCAAGTTTTGTCAGAAGTGAGCAAATGGACGGAACCATCACAATGACGGTAATCTTATGCGCGCGGACCAGTTCTATGGTTTTTTTCGGTGTGAAGGAATCCTGTACGGTAATCGACGAGCCGGTATATAGCTCGTTCAGTACGGCGCAAGTCCATGCGAAACAATGATACATCGGCAATACGCAGAGAATATTGTCTTTTCGCGTGAGTCGAACGACCTGTTGCAACGAGATGGCATTCATTACGAGGTTTCGGTGGGATAGGACCGCCCCTTTAGGCATGCCCGTCGTACCGGAAGTATAGATAATCGCGCAAGGTTCGTCTGCTCCGAAATCTTCGGGCAATGCGGGTGCGGACGCCGAGCCGACAGGCTTTACACACTCTGAAATCAATATTGTTTGCACGCGGTCGTGCTCATACGCGCTGAGAGAAGACTCGAGATCAAGCGGTTGGTCTGAAATGAGATAATGAACGTCGGCATTTTTTAGAATAAATGCCGTTTCACGCATACTGAGCTGGAAATTGATAGGAACGACAACCGCGCCGAGAGAAGCGATTGCCATGTATGCGATGATGTATTCGGCGCAGTTGTGCGAGTATATCGCAACGTGGTCATGCATACGTACGCCGTCGGCATATAAGCGCGATCGACAAATTGTTACAGACAGAATCAGCGCGCGATAAGTCAGCGAGCGTCCCTGGTCGTTGATGGCAACGTCTTCCGGACGTCCGCGCCATATGAGATCATGAACAAGCATGGACATCTTCCTTTTTCGATTTTGCCGTACATGCGGCATGTTATTTCAACTTCTCTATTATATAGAATTCGTCGGGAAAAAACTAGGGGAGAGATGCGGAATTCTTCAACTTTTTCTTTACTTCTTCGTAGAA
Source organism: uncultured Selenomonadaceae bacterium (assembly GCA_902782705.1). GTDB lineage: Bacteria > Bacillota > Negativicutes > Selenomonadales > Selenomonadaceae > RUG12372. The sequence continues at coordinate 3,063 of CACZOL010000058.1, read as the reverse complement.
TATTATTATAATTATGGCAATAGGGGGTATTGATTGTCGGATGAAGTGCCGATAATCATTTGTTATTGTATGGAAGGGGGGCCGGATGTCCGCAGTTTCATGACCACAAGAGAAAAGGGGGAATTATTTTGCTGAAAACCAATTTTCAAAAGGGTATGTTTACGGTCATCGTTGGCATTGCCCTGTGGTTTTGCCCGATTCCTGCGGGCGTAGACCCGAAAGCATGGCACATGTTCGCGATTTTTGTCGCGACCATCATTGGTTTTATTCTTCATCCGATTCCCATCGGCGGCGTAGCGTTGATTGCGGTTGGTCTTACGGGTTTCTTGAAAGTCCTGAAACCGGCGGAGGCTCTTTCCGGCTTTGGCAACGCGACGATTTGGCTGATTGTCGGTGCGTATATGTTCGCCAAGGGCTTTATTAAAACGGGTCTTGGGCGTCGCATTGCGTATATCATTATGTCGAAGATTGCGACGAGTTCCTTGAAGCTTGCGTATTCTATGGCAATTACCGACCTCATTGTTTCGCCGGCCACGCCGTCAAACACGGCGCGCGGCGGCGGCATCCTGTACCCGATTGTGCGTTCACTCTGTACTGCGTTCAATTCCGAGCCGGATGAGGGTTCGCGCAAAAAGATTGGCAATTATTTGATGCTTTCAACCTTTGAGTGCAACTGCATCACCTCGTCGATGTTCCTGACATCCGTTGCGCCGAACCTTCTCGTTGCGAAGCTGGCGAAAGATGTCACTGGGCTCGACATTTCTTGGGGCACTTATGCGCTGGCCTGCATTGTGCCGGGCGTTATCGCGTTGCTCATTACTCCGTATCTTGTTTATAAGCTTGCCACGCCGGAGTTGACGCAAACACCGGAGGCTCCGCAGATTGCAAAGGACGAGCTGGAGAAAATGGGCCCGATGTCCGGCGACGAATCCGTCGTTTTGCAGGCATTCATCGCGGCTCTCGCTATGTGGGCGACGACTTCGTTCACTGGCTTCAACGCGACGATGATCGCGCTGGTCTGCATCGGCTATATGCTCGTGCGCGGCGCTCTTGTCTGGGAAGACATCATCACCGAAAAAGGCGCATGGGATACACTGGTATGGATGGGCGGCCTGATGAGTCTTGCGACCGGTCTTTCGAAGCTCGGTTTCATCAAATGGATGTCCGGCGGTATTGCCGGCAGCCTCAAGGGTATCGACCCGATGACGACGCTCATTATTCTTGCGCTCATTAACATGTACGTACATTACGCATTCGCGTCGCTGTCCGCTCACGTCAGCGCGGTCTATGCCGCGTTCCTCGCCGTGGCGGTTGCGGCAGGTGCACCGCCGATGCTTTCGGCAATCGTGCTGGGCTGCGAGACGGGTATTATGGGTTGCTTGACGCATTATGCGACAGGTCCGTCCCCGATTTTCTTCGGCTCCGGTTATATCACGCAGCCGGAATGGTGGAAGGTCGGCTTCATTTGCTCGATTCTCTTCATGCTCTGCTTCCTGGGCGTTGGTCCGCTCTGGTGGAAAGTTATCGGTATTTGGTAAGTCCATATAGCAATACGCAAAAAACGCTGGAGATTTTTCTCCAGCGTTTTTTATGCACTGTCATGCCGGAAGATAAACGGGCGATATAAGGTAATCTGCATTGGCGCTCGGAGAGCCGACGGGATCTGTGGTCAAGGAGGAAAGTGCTGTGGCGCGGATATCTAAGGAGAGCATTTCGTGCGCGGGAGACAGCGGCTTCGTTTTTGCAAGGAAACGGGACGGTTTCGTGACGATGGGAAGTTTCGCATTGCCCTCAATGGCGCGAAGAAGGTCCCGTCCCTTATCGTCGAAAGCAAGAGGACGCGCATAGAGTGGTCCCTCGTCCTCAAGACGGCGGGCGGTCTTGTCAGACAATCCAAGCAGGAGATGGAACAAAAGCCTTCGGATACGCGCTTGATGATAACGTTTCGAGCTGACGGATTCAATAAGCTCCTGATAGGAATGGGAAGAAAGAGCGGAGCGACGAAGACGGCGCTCCAGTCCTGTGTCAACACCTGCAACGTCAGCAAGTTCGCTTTGGGAGGCGGTCAGCAAACGGGAGAGTATCGGCCGTAAAAGACGCGATGTGTCGGCAAGATGATCTGAAAGCGAGGCGGCCATATCGGCTGGCACAAATGGCAAAGCAGTGTCGCGGGTATCCGGGGCTGAAAGCGCGGAGCGTATGGCAGAAGCGCTGGCGACAGGATGTTTTCCGTCGGAGGGCAGCGTACGATCGTTATGTGAAGCGGAAAAGCGGGGCGTCGGCAACGGCATGAGAGCGCTGTCATATCGCTTCAATGCGCGCAGATATTCGACGGCGAGGATGACGTTGGGATGCCGGATTACAGCGTCAGAACCGGCCTTTCCGGTCAAGGCGGCGGCATAGGATGCGCCTTCGCGAAGCGTTTTTCGAAGTGTGTCGGTAGTTTCGTTTGTGTCGATTTCTTTTGAAAGGCGTGAGAGTAATGATAGGTCATCGTACTCTGAGCCGAAGGCGAGAACGTCTATGACGCCGAGGCGGTCGAGAAGCCGGACGCCGCCTCCGGCAAAGTATTGTGCGCTGCGCGTGGCAAAGACGGTTGGAAGTTCGAGCACAAGAGAAACACCGTGGCGCACGGCGGACGCGGCACGGGTCCATTTGTCAAGGATAGCGACGGAGCCCCGCTGTGTAAAACTTCCGCTCATGACGACGACAATCCGCGCGGCTGGAAAACGACGGCGGATTTCACGAATTTGCAGAATGTGACCGTTATGAAAGGGATTGTATTCCGCGACGATGCCGACGGTTTTCATGGCGCGCTCCTTTCACTTTTTGTGATGGGATGTTTTTTCTATGTAAGTGTAACAAAAAACTAGGCGAACGGGAAGTATCTGTAGTATAATACAAATATTGAAGTGATATTATATTCAATTGAAAAAATGTGGAATGATTTTTTCAGGAGGTGCGGCGTATGGCGGTTCCGGAAGGAATACCATGGATGCTCGTTTTTACAGGGATTTTTGTTTTTCTTGTTCTTTTTATTGCTTGTATCGCATTAAGCATGAT
>CACZOL010000057.1 GCA_902782705.1 uncultured Selenomonadaceae bacterium | reverse complement strand
GTTCCTCGGGAAAATCCCTTGAACCTCTTTTCGATTCTTATTATACATCAAAAAGTCAAAAAGTCAATACGTCAAAACAACAAATTTTATCTAAAATTCGAGTCGAAGAATAGTATGAAAATAATTTTTGCGCGCAAAAACGCCGGCCTCCATTCTCGGAAGTCGGCGTTCTTTCGCTGTCTTTATCTCTTCTTTTTCGCCGCTTTTGCGAGGAACGGCCCGCCCTCCACGGCGAAGCGTTCGTGGGTACCGTGTCCGATTTCGCCTGCCTCATCGTAGGCGCGCACCGCGAAAGCGATTTTCCGGCCTTCCACCGCCGTGACCTCCGCTTCCGCGCGGAACGTCATTCCCAGCGGCGTCGCGGAGGTATGCGCGACATGGAGAGAGATGCCTACGCTCGTCCAGCCTTCCGGCAGGAAAGGCTCCAGCGCATTCGCCGCCGCCTGTTCCATCAGCGCCGTCATCGCAGGCGTGGCGAGCACCGGCAGCAGGCCGCTGCCCATCGCCTTCGCCGAGTGCGCCTCGTCCGATACGCCGCGCTCTTCGCGCGTAAGACCGACCTTGACTTTTTCCGTTACGTCCATTCTTTTTCCCTTCATTCAATCTTGTACATGTCTTTCAGCAACGTCACAAAATGCTGGGCGCTTGCCGAAAGCGTACGATTCTTCAGCCATGACACGACGGTGTGCGTGAGGATCTCCGGCTCCGTAAGGCGTTTAACGACCAGCGCGCCGTCGTCATCCATCAGGCTTTCCGCAGATGCCGGCAAGACCGCCATGCCGAGCCCGGCACGCACGCTCAACACATCGAGCACGACGCTGTCGCTGACCGATACGAAATTGGGCGTGAATCCCGCCTGCTTGCAATAGCCTTCAAAAGCGGCTTTCCATCGAAGCGGCACGATAATCGGGCAGTCTTTCAACTCTGCGACGCGCACCGTCTCCTCGTCATCGCCGGCCACGCCTTTCTCGCGGTTCATCATCAGCACCAGCGGTTCGTTGGCCAGCACGATCGACTCGTAAAGATTGGCGTCCACCTGCGACCGCGTAATGCCGATCTCGATTGCGTGGCTGTCGAGCATCTCGAGAATGCGCGTGCCTTCCCCTTCCCAAATCTCAAAGGTCACCATCGGCCAGCGGCGATGAAATTCGCGCATCAACCGCGGCATGACCAAAGCGCCCGACGAAGTGATCGTCCCGATGCGGATCGCGCCCGCGACGCCGGTGCCGATTTCCGAGATCTCGCGCACCGTGCCGTCGACCATGCCGAGAATACGTTCCACGCGCGTATAGAGAAGGCGCCCCGCCTCGGTCAGGCGGATACGGCGGCTGCCGCGCTCAAAAAGCTGTACCCCCAGCGAACCCTCCAGCCGCTTCATCTGCCTGGAAAGTGCCGGCTGCGCAATGGCGAGCCGAAGCGCCGCGTGGCTGATATTCCCCTCTTCCACGACCGTGTAAAAAGCCTGCATGTCCTTGATTTCCATAGTCGTCCCGCGTCTCCCAAAAGATTCCGTGTCTAATACTAATCCCCGAAAAATTCTTCCTCCGCCGCTATGCAAAGCGCATGGTATACGGGCAAATGAAGTTCCTGTATCCGATACGTCTCGTCGTCCGGCACGGCGACGACAATATCCGCGACGTCCCGCAGCCGCCCGCCGGAGCGTCCCGTCAGCGCGACGGTCCTGACGCCCTGAAGCCGCGCCGCCAGAGCAGCATAAACGACGTTCTTCGAATTGCCCGACGTGCTGATGGCAAGCAGTACGTCCCCTTTGCGTCCGATCCCCATCACTTGCTGTGCGAAGACGAGATCGGCCGCTTGGTCGTTTGCGAAAGCCGTGCCCAGCGCCACCTGATTGACAAGCGACAGCGCCGGAAGCGCCCCCTGCAAATTCTCATAGAGATAATCCGCGTCCTGCGGGAAACTTTCTTTCATGCGCGTACGCAGTTCCTCCGGCAAACGGCGCTTTTTCAAAAAGCCTTTCATTAATTCGCCGACGATATGCTCCGCGTCCGCGGCGCTGCCGCCGTTTCCGCAGGCAATCAATTTGCCGCCCGCGCGGAAAGACTCGCAGATCGTGTCCGCCGCCGCAAAAACGTCCGTGCGGCAGGCTGCAAGAACAGGATAACGCGCAAAGAGTCCGTCCAGCGCTTTTTTCGTCGCCTCTTTCATCGTCATCTTCCCCTGTACCATTCCGCCGTCCGCTCCGGCTCATAATCCGTCCCGCCGTTGCCTCTCGCAGGGAAGGCTCTCTTTCCCTGCGGCGGGCGAATATCCGGGATCGGGAACGGCGCCGTGCGCTCCGTCTCTCGCGCGGCCTGCCGACAGGCCGCGTCTTTCGTCCGCGCGCCGCCCTGGAACGAGTACCAAAAACGCGCGAGCAGCCGAAGCACGAAAACGATCAGGAACACATTCACGAGCAGGCCGAACATATCCGCCATGAAGCTTCCAGCGCCGAAGCCGAGCATATGCCCGAGCAAACCGCCGAGCATCATGCCGCCCGCGAGCAAGCCCATATTTCGCATCGCGTTTCCCCAGCGCGTACCGTTCACAGGCACGGAGGCCATATTACCCGTGCGGGGGGCAGCCGACGGCGATCCGGCGGGAATGTCCGACGCCCGCTGCGACGGACGATACTGCTGATTCGGACGCGCGCTCTGCGCCGGCGACGGGGTATTGGTACGCGGTGTCTGCGGTCTTGGCGTATTCATACGCGGCGTCGTCACTCGCGGCGTGCGCATTCCGCCAATCGCCGCTTCCGCACATTCCGGCAGCGCCGCCGCCGAAAACACGATCAATCCCGCCGCAGCCATCGCCACAAATTTAGCTCGTTTCATATCTTTACAGAGTACCTCCTACTCCGCATTTGATTTTATATCGTCCGGGAAAGCGTAAATCTCCCCCAAAGTGTCCAGTTCTCCCGACAGGTACCGGTCGATATCGTGTACGTCGATAAAGAGCTTGCAATCGACGTCCAGGTATCCTTGCTCCCGTCCGCCCGAGAGGTCGCGCACAGCGACCAGTTTTTCGCGCAGCGCCAGACACTCCGAGCGCGTCGCGTGAATATCCAGTTTAATCAACGGAACACCGTATTCCTTTAAAACTTCCTGCATCGTCATCCGTTCCGACACGGTTCTCTCTCCTCCCCGCTTTTATCTAGGCAATTATGCAGGGAAAATCTGATTTTATGGTGAAAAGCGGAAACACGAAACAAGTCCATGATTTCCTCAGAGAATATTTTTATCCTTCTTATGAATTTTGCATATCTTTCATCGATTCTTTTTCCAAGATCTTCTCGATCGAGCGGAGCGCGTATCGCTGCGTCTCATAATCGAGATCGCTGGCTTCCGTCGCCATGCGTTTCCTGAGCGCGTCCGCCTGCTGCTCGAGTTTTCGTCTCGTCTCCGCGTCCATCGTCAATCCCTCCGATTCCTAAGGATAGCAATGCGCCGACAGAAAGTCAACTGAAAACGGCGCGGCGCTTCTCCATAGTTGACAAACCGCGTCCGCCATGTTTTACTAATATTATTGTGTAATTAAATATATGGAAGGAGAATTTCCGTGTATATCGCTTATGGCTTGCTCGCATTGCTCGTCGCGCTGTTTCTTTTCGAGCAGGCGCGCCAACTCCGCAAGCTGAACAAAGTCAACGAGCTCATCCGCACGTATGAGCACGACGTCGAAAACCCAAAGCTGATCGAAGAAATGTACAGCTTTTGCCTGAAAGACCGCAAGCTGAAAAAAGTCATGGCCAAACACAACCCGACGCCGGAGGACTTCGACAAGATCTACCACAAGCTGCTGCTCTGGACGAACTTTCGCAAATACCGGCGTTTTGTGCCGATCTCGTCTTTTTTCGCCGTCTATTCCCTCGACTACCTGCTGACGCACAAGGACATGGACGCGTATGATCTTTCCAAGAAGATGTGCAATTTCTTTAATATATAAAATATGAAAACGGACGGAAAAATTCTTTTCCTCTTTGTCTAGATTCGCTATAATATATATTATATTGATGTTATTCGGGCGGTGAAATATTTTGGCGAAGGTGCTGGCAATCACGAACCAAAAAGGCGGCGTCGGCAAGACGACGACGGCGGTGAATCTCGCAGCGTGCCTCGGCGCGCTGGGGCGGCGCGTGCTGCTCATCGATTTCGACCCGCAGGGCAACGCGACCAGCGGCGTCGGCGTCGACAAGACGGCGCAGGAGCAAACGGTCTACCATGTGGTCATCGACGAACGGGACGTGCACGAAGTCATCCAGCATACGGAATACGACCTCGACCTCCTGCCGGCAAACGTCGATCTCGCAGGCGCGGAAGTCGAACTGGCAATGGCGGAATCGCGCGAAACGCGGCTGAAAAAAGCGGTGGACGCGGTACGGGACGATTACGATTTCATCCTGATCGACAGCCCCCCGTCGCTCGGGCTCTTAAATCTGAACGCATTGACCGCCGCGGACGGAATGCTGATTCCGATCCAGTGCGAATTTTACGCGTTGGAGGGCGTGGCGGAACTGATGCGAACCCTCGACCTCGTGAAGGACGGCCTGAACCCGTCTCTGGAAGTGGCGGGCGTGCTCCTGACGATGTACGATTCCCGTACGAAGCTCAGCGAGCAGGTGGCAGGCGAGGTCCGCGACTTTTTCAAGGAAAAAGTCTACGAGACGGTAATTCCCCGCACGGTGCGCCTCAGCGAAGCGCCGTCCTACGGCATGCCGATCATCGCTTACGACATTCACGCGAAAGGCGCGGAAGTTTATACGGAACTGGCAAAGGAGGTGGACGCCCGTGGCTAAAAAAGGAGGGCTCGGACTCGGGCTCGGCGCATTGCTGAAAAAGCCGCCCGAAACGCCCGCGAAAAAAGACGCGAAGCCGCAGCGCGCGGCGCCCGCCGAACCGGCGCCGAAGGCCGCGGACGGCTCACAGGTCGTGGAACTCCCGATTGGGAAACTCCGGCCGAACCGTTCCCAGCCGCGCACGAATTTCGACGAAGGCTCTCTGGAAGAACTGGCGGAATCAATCCGTGCGCACGGGATATTGCAGCCACTGCTCGTCCGCGAGGTCGAAAGCGGCTACGAGCTGATCGCCGGCGAGCGTCGCCTTCGTGCGGCGAAACTGGCGAACCTGAAAACCGTGCCCGTACTGATCCGCAAATACACGCTGGAGGAAATGACCGAGATCGCGCTGATCGAAAACGTACAGCGCGAAAACCTGAACGCGGTGGAAGAAGGCCGTGCCTACCAGCTTTTGATGACGAAGTTCGGCCTGACGCAGGAAAAGCTCGCGGAGCGCATCGGACGCAGCCGCTCCCATATCGCGAATTTCCTTCGGCTGATGCGCCTGCCCGCTCATGTACAGGAAAGCCTCGTCCAAGAGGTCATCACGATGGGCCAGGCGAAGCCGCTTCTCGCCCTCGAAACCGAGGAACTAATGCAGCAGGCGGCCGACTACATCATCGACCACAATCTGTCGTCGCGGCAGGCGGAAGTCCTCGTCGCACGGCTCCGAAAAGATCCCGACCTGCTCAATCCGAAAGCCCGCGCGGAAAAGAAAAACGAACCGTCGCGCATCTTCGTCGCCGACGTGGAGGACCGGCTCAAGCTGCTTTTCGGCACGCCCGTCCATATCACGCTCGGACAGAAAAAGAACAAGATCGAGATCGACTTCAAGACGCAGGAAGAGCTGGACCGCATCGTGGATATGCTCTCGAAACAGCACGAAGACGACGTGGAGCGGAAGAAGAACATGCTGCGCGCCGCATCGTCAAAGTTCAACGTGTAATAAAATCCTTATCGAATCATCATCACAAGGGGGAACTCAAGCTTCATGAACGAACTGGTCAACTTCGCAGCGACGAATCCCGAAACTGCCCTCGGCGCGCTTCTCGGCGTAATCGTCCTTCTCTTGCTTCTCATCGTCTACCTCTTCTCCAGCCTCTCGTCCCTCAAATCGCTTTATCAAAAAATGATGCGCGGCGAAGAATCGGGACAGTCGATGGAAAAAATGCTGCTCGCGCATATCGAGGAAACGCGCCATGTGTCGGAAGAAAACGAAAAACTCCGGCAGGAAAACGCGCGCATTGACGCACTGCTCCAGACGGCCATCACGCGCGTCGGCGTCGTACGGTTTTCGGCGTTCCAGGACATGGGCAGCGACCTCAGCTACGCCGTCGCACTCCTCGACGCGCACAACAACGGCGTCGTGCTTTCGAGCATTTTCGCGCGCGAAGATTCCCGCAGCTATGTAAAGCCCATCGAAGACGGTCATTCCAGCTACACGATGACGGCGGAAGAACAGCAGGCGGTCAAAGATGCCATCGCTTCCGCCCGCTGACTGCGCCGTACCGAATCTGCCGGGCGGCGACGCGCTTTTCTCCGCAGCGGGGCAGGCGCTGCTCCGCGAAGCTGTAGAGGAGCGCCTCACGGACATTTCCGGCGTCTGGATAATGCGTCTTCTCGCCCGCGACCTGATCGCCGCCCTCGCGCCCGCGATGGAACGCGTCCTTCAGGACGCGGGGTTTCGTATTTTTTCACGCCGCGTACGCGCCGTCCGTATTACGCGCGGCGTCCGGGAACACGGCTCCTGCTCTCTCCCCCGCAGCAACAATGCGGAGTGTCGGCTCGCTTTCAGCGGGCGTCTTTTTTTCGCCGGAAACGCCGCCGTATTGATCGACATCGTCGCGCATGAGCTCCTCCACGCGTACCTGGCCGCCCGCGAGGGGCACGGCGCGCGCTTTCATCAGGGCATGGCGCGGATCAACGAAGCGCTGGGCCTGCACATCGAAGTGCATTCGGCAAAAACCGCTATCCGCCAATCCGAGGCGCTTTACCGATACAAAGTCGTCTGCTCGGCCTGCGGCAACACGTTTTATTATCTGCGCGCAGGGGCGGTCGTCAAACACCCCGCCCGATACCGCTGCGCGAAATGCGGCAAAGGCGCGCTTGAAGTCTTCCGGCGCACATAAACGCGCGTCTCGGCAAAAAATGATAAATTTTCGGAAAATAAGCTTTTGCCTATTTCGGCAAGATGCCTTATAATATAAGAGAACGAAGAACGAAACGAAAAAAATATAATTTTATGGAAGGGTGTGTTGCTGATGGTTCCGATGAAATACAAGGGGCTCGGCTTTGAGAGGTACGATTCCGACGCATACAACGAGGCGGCGGTGAGCGCAATGAAGGGGCTCATCGAAGAGACGGCGCGGGGCGCGTTCGTCTACGGACCTCCGGGAACGGGAAAAAGTATGCTCGTCGCGGTTTTCGCGAACGAAAAACAGAAAGCGGGAACGGACACGATGTTCCTGACGGCGGCGGAACTCTTCTCGGAAACGATCGGCGCCGCGAATGAAACGGAACGCATAAAATTCACGGAAAAAGCGGAAGCGGCTCCCTGCCTCGTCATCGACGATCTCGACGCGGCGCATTTGACGCAGGAAGCCGGCGAGACGCTGATCGGCCTCTTGAAAGTACGTCAGAACAGCAACCTGCAAACCATCGTCGCGAGCAAGTTCCCATTGTCGGAAGTCCCCTCGAATACGGAGGGCGTCGGCGAAGAACTGCACGAAGAACTGGAAGGACTCGGCGACCATGTAGTCCTGAAATAGAAGAAAAGCAAAAAGAACGGGCAGCTATATCAGCTGTCCGTTCTTTTTGTCCATGAAGTCTATCCCACCAAGAACCGCTCCGCGAGGAACACCACGACGCAGCAAAGCGCCGACACCTTGAACAGGCTCGCGCCGGCCCACGCCAGCGCCGCGCCGACAACCAGCGCCAAGAAGCCAGAAGCCGGCGTCTGCGTCGCGTGGATGATATCGGGAAACGTCATGACCGCCAGCGTGATATACGGCACATAAAAGAGGAACGAGCGCAAAAAGCGGCTCTTGATCTGCCGCCGGATCAGCGTCAGCGGCAGGATACGTATCGCCAGCGTGACTACGGACATCACGAGAAGATATACCCAAATGCTATGCGTCACGGTAGCCCTCCTTTAAATTCTATTTCTTGCGAAAACTTCCCCCCGGCTTCGCCGGTCCCCCATAGGGGAGGGATCTTCACTCTTCTCTCGGATATTTCCAAGCGGCGATGGCTGCCAATACCACCGTCAAGATGATCGTCCGCGTGCCGCCGGAAAGCTCAGAGACGACGGGCAGCACAGAAGCGGCGAAACTGGCAGCGAAAGCGATCGCCACAAAAGCCCCGACGACGCGATTCACGCGCGCGGGCGGAATGATGATCGCGAGAAACATGCCATAGAGCGCCACGGAAAGCGCGCTGACCGCGGCCGCTGGGAGCGCGTTCCCCGCGATGATTCCCAGCGCCGTGCCGCCCGCCCAGCCGGGCAGCGCGACGAGCATCGCGCCGTAATTGTAGTATGGGTCGAGGGGCGCGGGACGCGCGGCGGAAATGCCGAAAATCTCGTCCGTCACATCGAAGCCGACGAAAATCCGATGCCAGATCGACGCGTCCGGCGCGAACCGCTGGCTCAGCACGCAGCTCATCAAAAGATAGCGCGCGTTTGCCACCAGCGTGATCAGCGCCATTTCCATATACGGGCTGTCGGCGGCGATAACGGTAAAGGCCGCGTACTCGCCCGCCGAAGCGTTATTGAAGAAGCTCGCGAGAAATCCCTGCAGCGGTGAGAGTCCGGCGTTGCGTGCGGCAATGCCCAGCGTGAACGCCACGACGAAATAGCCGAGCGCGATCGGCGTACCGTCGCGGACGCCTTCCCGCAGCACCTCCCCGTGCGACGCGAGGAGTCCCGACTTGTTCAGCGACGTCATATTCCGCCCCCTTTCTATCGTAAAACTGTTTTTCATTATAACGCCGTTGTTCAGATTTTGTCGATAGACAAAATCTTCCTCTATTGCGCTTCGACGAGGTTTGCCTCGTCATAACGCCGTTGTTCAGATTTTGTCGATAGACAAAATCTTCCTCTTTTGCGTTTCGACGAGGTTTGCCTCGTCATAACGCCGTTGTTCAGCGACGTCATATTCCGCCTGTAGAGACAACGGACGCCTTTCACCTCGTTATAATGAAGCCCTTATATTTTGTAAAGAAATATAAAAAAGCCGCCGCGCGGAGGGGGGAATTCCGCACGACGGCTTTCAAGCCCTGTTCAACGTTTCTGTTATTCGCCGAAAAGATCCGTGGAAAGGTAGCGGTCGCCGGTATCGGGCAAAAGCGCCACGATCGTCTTTCCTTTATTTTCCGGGCGCTCGGCAAGCTGTACGGCGGCGGCGAGCGCAGCGCCGGAGGAAATGCCGATCAGCACGCCCTCGGAACGGGAGAATTCGCGGCCGAAACGGAACGCCTCCTCGTTCGTGATGGTAATGACTTCATCGTAAATATCCGTATTCAGCGTATCCGGCACGAATCCCGCGCCGATGCCCTGGATCTTGTGGGGACCGGCCTGTCCTTTGCTGAGCACCGGAGACGCCTCCGGCTCCACCGCGACGACCTTGACCGACGATTTCTTCCCTTTCAGGTATTCGCCGACGCCGGTCAATGTGCCGCCGGTGCCGACGCCCGCGACAAATATATCCACCGCGCCGTCCGTCGCGTCCCAAATCTCCGGTCCGGTGCCCGCCCGATGCGCCGCTGGATTGACGGGATTCGTGAACTGCGACGGGATGAACGCGCCCGGCGTTTCTTTCGCCAGCTCTTCCGCTTTCTCAATGGCGCCCTTCATGCCCTTCGAGCCGTCCGTCAGCACGATTTCCGCGCCATACGCTTTCAAGAGATTGCGGCGCTCGACGCTCATCGTCTCCGGCATCGTCAGGATCGCCCGATAGCCGCGCGCCGCCGCCACGCTGGCCAGACCGATGCCCGTGTTGCCGCTCGTCGGCTCGATGATGACCGAATCCTTTTTCAGCACGCCGCGCTTTTCCGCATCCTCGATCATCGCTTTCGCGATGCGGTCCTTCACGCTGCCCGCCGGATTGAAATATTCGAGCTTCACGAGAAGATCCGCCGCCAGCGATCTCTCGCGAATGAAATTGTTTGCCCGAAGAAGCGGCGTGCCGCCGATAAGCTCCGTGATGCTCTGATAAACCTTGCCCATGATGAACCCCTCCTGAAAATAAGTAAAATAAAACATAGCAATTTAATATGTTTGTATTGTAATCTCAATTTCATATTTTGTCAATAGGTTTTATTTAAGTAAATATTGACAAGTGTTCCCCTTTATCTTATCATTTTCATAGCACATAAGTATGGAGAGGATTACCGATGAAAATCTCAGCGAAGGGCCGCTACGGTCTCGCCGCGATGACGGAGCTCGCGGAAAATTATTCCGCGGGGCGTCCGCTGACGACGCTGCGTATTTCCGAGCGGCTGGGCATCTCGAAAATCTATCTGGAGCAGGTGTTCTCGCTCCTGAAACGGGCACAGCTCGTCCTGTCGATGAAAGGCTCGCAGGGCGGCTATCAGCTTGCGCGGCCGCCGGAGGAAATCACGGCTTACGATATCCTGTCGGCCATTGAGCTGACGCTGACGGAAACGGCGTCGGAAGCTTTCGAGAAACTGCCCGCCCTCGGGCGCGCCATCGAAAAGACAGTCTACGCACCGCTGGACGCAGCAATCCGCGAGGCCCTGTCCGCCGCGACACTGGCCGACCTCTTGGCAGAGACGGAAAGGGAAAGTCATTCGGACACGATGATGTTCTACATTTAATTAAGGAGGCACAGATAATGAAGCTCTTGAAAAAAACAGGCGCTATATTGGCGGCTGCACTGCTCTTGGCGGGCGCGCAGCCTGTACTGGCGGCCCCCGCCCTGACGGAAGACGAGATCTCGGCGGCGAAGATCGAGGCAAACAAGCTCGTCCCGAAAAAACGCGTCGATTTTGCGTTCCGCTCCCACGCGGATGCGGAAGTCTCTGAGCGCACGCCGGACGAGAACAAAGAAAAAGGCGTCGAGGCGGAAGCCTACCTCCTGACGCCGTACTGTTATGTGATGAGCCTGCAGCTGGCGCAGGGCCGCACCGGTCACGCGGACTTTGCCGCGCTGGAGTCGGCCGGGAAGGCCTATCAGCTTCGCCTGCGTTTCGCCTTCCGCGGATTCGACCGCGATGCGCTCATGAACGCGGAAATTTCCGTACGACAGGGGCGTTTCCATGAAATCAAGCCGTTGTCCCGCCGCTACACGCTGGTCCAGCGCGTGAAGGAAGACCCGTTCATCGGCGGCACGTCCTGGAGCCGCGCCGGCGTCGTGCTGGACCTTCCGGCGGAAGAGATTGAAGCGGATCTGCCGATCGAAGTCACGGTCACGTATCAAAACAAGTATTTCCTGCATTTCGGCGCACTGCACGCGGACGGCGCGTTCGACCAGTACGACACAAAAACGCCCGTTTTCTCGTGGTCGCCGCTTCACGACACACTGTGATATCTTCTAATAGGAGAACCGATGATCTCTGACGAGGAAATCCAACGCATTGCCAACGAAGCGTCGTATCGGCGCGGCTGCGCGTACCAAAGAAACGGCGCGGTGACCGTGACAAAACGAACGGTCGGCAAACATTTTACCGATTACGAAGCGAAGGTGAAGGGCTCCGGGCCCTTCGCCTATTTTGTGACGGCGCGTCTCGCCAACCGTTCGGTGCAGGGCTGTTCCTGCGACTGCCCTGCGGCGGGGTTATATGAGGGCGCCTGCAAGCATATTGTCGCCCTGCTGAAGGAAATACAAGCGACGGAAGTTCCGACCCTGCGGAACAAGAAAGCGCTCTCCCAGTCGGCCCAGCGCATGTTCTCGGTTTACGCGGAAAACGAGCCTGCGGCGCGGACAGCCGCGAACCCGCTCAAGCTCCTGCCGAAGCTGTGCATCGGCTACGAATTCCATCGGGCGACGATATGGCTGGAATTTCGCATCGGACGGGAAAAGATGTACGTCATACGCGGGATCGCGGATTTCATTCGGCAAATGGACGCGGGCGAACCTATGGTTTTCGGCAAAGACCTGACCGTGGAGCCTTCTTCTCTCGTCTTCGCCCCGGGGACCTCGACAGGGCTCTGGCAAATGATCCGGGACGCGTTTCGCGACGAGACGAGTCTCCGGACGTACAGCTCCTATTTCGGCGGGCAAAACCAGCCGACCCTTTTTTCCGGCAAGCGCCTGAAATTGTCGCCGACGCTTTTGGCCCGTTTTTGCGCCGTCATGGGAGACGAGCCCTTTGCCGTCGACACGGAGGGCGTAGGCGAAACGACGGGACGGGCCTTGGAGGAAGCGCCGTCCCTGTCTCTCGCCGTAGAGGACTGGAACGGGAACGGGCGTCTGACGCTGACCACGGGCGGCGCTTTCACGCTGCTGACGACGGACGGCGAGTGGGCGGCGCAGGAGGGAAAGATCTGCCACGTCCCGGAAGAAAGGCGGGACGCGCTCGTGCGCCTGACCCGGGCGTTCCGGGATTCCCGCCATATCGACATTGAAGCGGCGGGCATGACGGACTTTTTTTCGCTTGTGCTGCCGAAGATGCGGAAAGCCGCCGAAACCAGCGTGGCGCAGTCCTTCGCGGCGCGCTACAAGATGCTGCCGCTGGAAGCGGAAGCACGGCTCGACTATCTGGACGACGGCGTCGCCGTCGAGCTTTCTTTCCGATACGGGGAAACGCTCCTGAATCCCGCCGCCCCCGAAAAACCACAGCCGTCTGCGATGAGAACGTCTTTGATCCGGGACGCGGAGGCGGAGCGCTCGATCCTCTCGCTAATGGACGCCTGGGATTTCTCCCGTGAAAACGGGCGTTTCGTGCAGCGTGAGGAAGAGCGCGCTTACGATTTCCTGCGTGAAGGACTGCCGGAGCTTTCCCGGCTGGCGGACGTCTTTTACAGCGACAGCTTCACGCGCCGCCCGATACAGTCTCTGCCGACCGTGACCCTCGGCGTCTCG
Organism: uncultured Selenomonadaceae bacterium; assembly: GCA_902782705.1. Classification (GTDB taxonomy): domain Bacteria; phylum Bacillota; class Negativicutes; order Selenomonadales; family Selenomonadaceae; genus RUG12372. The sequence goes on along the minus strand of CACZOL010000057.1, from coordinate 2,562 downwards.
GTCAATCAGGACGACCTTTTGGAGCTGACCTTTTCCGGCGCGGACTTCGATTTCGACGAGCTGATCGGCGTCTTACAGTCGTATCGTTTGAAACGCCGCTACCATCGTCTGAAAGACAATACGTTCCTTTCGCTGGACGGCGAATCGCTGTCCGCCCTTGCGGACTTCGCCGAGGAAACGGGACTGGAACGGCTCAAGGACGGGAAAGCGGAGCTGCCGCTGGCGGAAGCTCTCTATGTGGACGCGCTGGCAAAGGAAACCACGGGGCTCCGGCTTTCCGTCGGACGCGGCTTTCGCGCGCTGGTGCGCGACATTCGCAATCCGGCGGAAGCGGAGCGGGAAATCCCGCCGGAGCTCGACCGCGTACTGCGCGACTATCAGGCGACGGGCTACCGCTGGCTCTCGTCGCTGGCCGATCACGGACTGGGGGGAATCCTCGCCGACGACATGGGCCTCGGCAAGACGATCCAAACCATCGCATTCCTCCTCTCGCGGCGGGCAGACGGCGCGGCTCCCGCGCTGGTCGTGACGCCCACTTCACTGATCTACAACTGGCTGGACGAGATCGCGCGGTTCGCGCCGAAGCTTCGCGCCGCCGCCGTGACCGGAACGAAACCACAGCGGACGGCAACGCTGGACGCGGCCTTCCAAGACGGAACCGACGTCCTCGTCGCGACCTACGCTACGCTCCGCAGCGACGTCGAAAGCTACGCGAAACGCCGCTTTTCCTGCGCAATCCTCGACGAAGCGCAGCATATCAAGAATCCGACGACGAAAGCGGCGAAAGCCGTCAAGCGGCTGCACGCGGACGCGCGCTTCGCGCTGACGGGAACGCCGATCGAGAACACGCTGACGGAGCTCTGGTCCATCTTCGATTTCCTGCTGCCCGGCTACCTCGGCTCGCACAAGACTTTCCGGCAAAAATACGAGACGGGCATCGTAAAAGACGCGGACAGCGACAAGGCGGCAAACCTGCGCCTCCATATCGCGCCCTTCATCCTGCGCCGCCTGAAGCGCGACGTATTGACCGAGCTGCCGGACAAGACCGAGAGCCGCCTGACGAACGAAATGACGCCGGAGCAGGAAAAAGTCTACAAGGCGTATTTCGCCCAGAGCCGCAAAGAGCTGGCGGCGGAGCTGACCGCGCGCGGATTCGACGCGAGCCGCATCAAGATTCTCGCGCTTCTGACCCGTCTCCGGCAGATTGCCTGCGATCCGGCGATCTTCCTGGATAATTACGAAGGCGGCTCCGGAAAACTTGACCTCTTGGAGGAAATTGCAAGCGAGGCGACGGCGGGCGGCCACCGTATGCTGATCTTCTCGCAGTTCACCACGATGCTCCGGCGGATTCAGGAGCGCCTCGCCGCCGCGAAAATCGACTGCGAATATCTGGACGGCTCGACGCCCGCCGCCGAACGATTGCGCCTTGTAAAAGAATTCAACGCCGGCACGACGCCGGTCTTCCTGATTTCCCTGAAAGCCGGCGGCGTCGGCCTGAACCTTACGGGCGCGGACATGGTCATCCACTACGATCCGTGGTGGAACCCCGCCGTCGAGGACCAGGCCACCGACCGCGCCTACCGCATCGGCCAGATGAACAAGGTGCAGGTCATAAAGCTTGTCACGAAAGACACCATCGAGGAAAAAATCTTCGCGCTGCAGGAGCAGAAAAAGGCGCTGATCGACAAGATGATCCAACCCGGCGAGAGCTTCCTGTCAAAGCTCACCGAAGCGGAAATCCGAGCACTGTTTGAATAGGAGCAGCGATTATGAAGATACAGGCCTTCGACCATATCGTACTGACGACGGCAAATCCTGAAAAATGCCTCGACTTCTATGCGGGGCTGCTGGGACTTCGCGCGGAGGAAAAGGACGGGCGGTACGCGCTGTATTTCGGCGCGCAGAAAATCAACATCCACAGGAAGCCTGCGGAATTCCTGCCGGCGGCGGCCTATCCCCTGGCGGGGAGTTTGGACCTCTGCTTCGCGGCGGAGGGAGACGCGGGGGCGGCATACGAGGAGCTGCGCGCGAAAAACGCGCCGTTCGTATCGGAAGTGGTGATACGGCACGGCGCACGCGGCACGATGAAGAGTATTTATCTCCGGGATCCGGACGGCAATCTCGTCGAATTGGGATTTTACGAAAAATGAGGAGTATTTATACATAAAGGGGGCGCTGTATGGAACGCATCATTCTTCATGTCGACATGGACGCGTTCTTCGCCTCCGTGGAGCAGCGCGACTGCGAAGAATATCGCGGACGACCCGTCATCGTCGGCGGTCTCGGGCCGCGCGGCGTCGTCTCCACCGCATCTTACGAAGCGCGAAAATTCGGCGTCCACTCGGCGCAGGCGATGGCGATTGCGCGGCGGCGCTGCCCCGACGCCGTATTCCTTCACCCCGATCACGCACGATACAGTGCCGTCTCGCGGCAGATATTTTCGATCCTTTCGCGCTTCTCCCCGGTCATTGAGAAGCTGTCCATCGACGAGGGCTTTCTCGACCTCTCCGGCATGGAGCGGCTGATGGAAAATCCCCGTGCCTACGGCGAAGCGATCAAGCG
>CACZOL010000056.1 GCA_902782705.1 uncultured Selenomonadaceae bacterium | reverse complement strand
GGGCGAGCAGGCGGACGATATCGGACGGCTGAAGCATAAGTCGAGCATGAAGCCGTATTACAAGAAAGCGGGAATCGCGACGGCGCGGCTTGCGTCGATTCCGACGATAACGGACGCTAAGGCGTTCTTGAAAAAAGTCGGCTATCCGGTCATCGTGAAGCCGGACATCGGCGTCGGCGCCAACGACACATATCGTCTGGATACGGACGCGGAGCTGGAATGGTTTTTCAGGGAGAAGCCGCCGGTGCCGTATGTGATGGAGGAGTTCGTCACCGGGAATATTTATTCGTATGACGCGATTGTGAGTTCGGCGGGCGAGCCGCTTTTCGAGTCGATGACGGCGTGGCCGCCGTCTATCATGGATATTGTCTTGAAGCAGACCGATCTTGCCTATTATGTTGCGGCGGATATGCCGGACGATCTTCGGGCGGCGGGGCGCGCGACCGTGAAAGCGTTCGGCGTGAAGAGCCGTTTCGTGCATCTGGAATTTTTCCGGTTGACCGAGGCAAAGAAAGGACTGGGCAAGAAGGACGCGATTGTCGGTCTGGAGGTCAATATGCGGCCGGCCGGCGGATACACGCCGGATATGATGAATTTCGCCCATTCGACAGACGTTTATCAGATATGGGCCGATATGGTGACGGCGGACAAACGGCTGCTGCCGGACAGCGGCGACCATCAGTTCTGCGTTTACGCGGGGCGGCGTGACTGCCATAATTATGCGCATACGCACGACGAGGTGATGGCGCGATATGGAGGGAATATCGTGATGCACGAGGCGATGCCGCCGATGATGCAGCCGCAGATGGGAAATTACATGTACACGGCGCGGCTTCGGACCGAGGCAGACGCGAAAGCGTTCATTCGATTCGTGCAGGATCAGATGTAAAAACTGTGAGATGGATGGACTCCCCTTATTTGAGGCAGTGAGAACACGCTGCCGCTTATAAGGGGAGTTTTTGTATGAAAAAACGCCTCTCCCGAAGGAGAGACGTTTGCATATGTGATTCAGTCGTGCGCCGGGTGATCTTTCTGGGCGACTTTCAGAGCGGTTTTGTTATCGTACATGTCTTTGTCTGCTCTTTCGAATATGGCGGCTACACAGGCGTCGTTTTCGTATCTCGCCATTCCGCAAGCGATGACGATTCCGCCGTTATGCAGCGCTTCCCGGTTGTGGTCGCGCATGATGCCCAGCAGTTCCTCGATGGATTGGTAATTATTTCCCCGTACGATCACGGCGAATTCATCGCCGCCGACGCGGAACACGGGGCTGTGTTTGAAGATATCGCAGATGATTTCGCAGGCGCTGCGAATGTATTCGTCTCCCGCTTGATGCCCGCGCGTATCGTTGATCTTCTTCAGGTCGTTTACGTCCAGAAGCACGATGGCGAATTCCGGCGCACGGTGATCGGCGATCTTGCGGTTCAGGTCCTCTTCCGCCTCCAGATATGAGTGCTTATTTTTTACGCCTGTCAGGCCGTCAATGGTAGCTTCCTGCTGCGCATGGGCCAGGAGCTTTGCGTAATCCACTTCCTGTCGTATTTGGTTATCGACGTCGTTGACGCCGACGATCAGGCGGCGCCCTTCTTCTTCGTCGATCATGGCCGCTTTCAGCCGCACATATGTCGGTTTTTCATTGATCATCAAACGATACGTCAGCGTGAAGACACCGACTTCTTCGATCGTTGCAAAGACGGTTTCTTTCGTGAACAATGAAAGGAATCGCTCGAGATCGTCCGGATGGATAACTTTTCGGCTGTTGACTCTGGAATTTTCAAAGAAATCCATGCCTTCTTTTGGGATTTCGAATTGTACGAATTGGGATGTCGTAGTATATTCCCGATACCGTTCGGTCTCAGGATTTACGATATAGATGCAGATATAATCCCCGGCCAGCGCGTTGATGCGGGAGTAAGCGATGCGCTCCTCCTTCATCTGTTCCGCCGTTTGGCGTTGCTTCACCTGTTCGTCAATGTCTGTTATGCCGATGATGATGAAGCGATTGTCGTCCATGCGCAAGGCTCTTAGATTGACAAAAATCGGTCCGTGGTCCGAAAGCAAACGGTAGGGCAGCATGAAGATGTTGTCCCGATTCAGTGCGTTTACCAGGTTCCGGCGCTCAAGCGCTTTTGCAAGGACGTCCCGGTCTTCGGGATGCACATAGCGCTGAATATCTGTTTTACATTCAGCGAAAAAATCTTTGCCGCGGCGCGTTTCCGTAAACTCGCCGCTTTTTTCGTCATTGCGGTATTCGATAAACGCTCCGGTATCGAGATTGACATAGTAAAAATCAGTATAGCCGCGGGCAAGGGTCTTGGCGATGTGTGTGAAAATGATGTTTGTGTTTCGCGTTTTTTCGTAGGTTTTTTCCAGCAGCCGCTGCTGTCTGCTGGCGCGGAGCTTTTGCGACAACAGGAAAATGAGGATAAGAGCCAAAACAAAGAGAAGGGCTGCGACGCAAAACCGGTGATCGGTGAAGATATGCGTGAAGGAAATCTGTCGATCTTGCGCGTGGGCCGCAAAAGGCGTCGCTATGTTCATGGCAAGCGACGGCAGCAGGACGGATGATAATATATGTTTCAAGTGTTTGTACGGATTCCCCATGGGTGGCCTCCAAACATTCCTGTTGTATTGGTATTACCTATATCCTTTTTATTCTAACGTTTTCTATGTTTTTTTGCAATAAAAATGAATGGTGCAGAAGGAAATGAATCGTTTTTAAGATTTTAGGACTACTTTATGACTGCGCCGGTGAACGTATATTCTTTACCTGCGGCGCCTTTTCTGCTATACTGCTAAAGGAGATTATTCCCGCATCGACAGCGGGATTACGGGTAAAACTGCAGAACTTTCTACACCAGGATCATAGTTGGAGGAGCGTATGTTCAAGCAATTACATTTGACAGAGCTGAAGCAGGGCATGGTGCTGGCGCAGCCGCTCGTTTCGCGGCAAGGCAGTCTCGTGGTGGATGCGGGGACGCTGCTGACGGATTTCGTCATTGAGATGCTGCAAGACCCTACCTATATGGAGGAAGTATTGCCCAAGGGCGTAGGCTTCAACGAGATGACGCTCAATGTCTTCGTGGTTGAACAGCATGGAGCGCTTTCCGTGGAGGATTTGTCCCATGTGGGGCCGGCGGTGAAAAAGACCGACGACGGTGAACGGCTGCCGCCTGATCCCAGTAAGGAGAGCCTGTTGGATCCCGAATATGTGGCGACGTACGATGCGGTAATGGAGATACTCCAAAAGCTCTTGAGCAAAGAAAGCGTCGAAAAGGGCATCGATCTTGACACCATCGGACAACTGATCGCCGACCGCCAGATCGACAAGCTTTGCGACGGAGCGCGGGCTGTCGCGCAGATTCACAATATGAACCGCGAAGGAAGCTATCTTTTGCATCACAGTTTGCACGTCGCGATTTTGGCGGGGTTGATGGGACGCTGGCTCCACTGGCCGCGCGAGCACAGAGAGCGTCTGGTTTTGTCCGGCCTCTTGCACGACGTGGGCAAACTGAAAATTCCCGATGAGATCTTGGACAAACCGGGCAAGCTGACGCTGGAGGAAATGGACATCGTGCGCAATCATTCCGCGTATAGCGCCGAGATCCTTGCAAAGTGCGGCCTTTCCGGCGAGGCGGACATCATGGCCGGCGTGCTCCAGCATCATGAGCGCGGCGACGGCAGCGGCTATCCGTCGGGCATCAAGAAGGAGATTATTTCTCCCTTTGGCAAGATTCTTGCGATCCTGGACATTTACGACGCCATGGCGGCGAATCGCGCTTACGCGCGAAAGGTCTCTCCGTTTGAGATTTTCGACCGGCTGAACGAGGATATGATGGAGGACAAGCTCGACGCGGAGTACGGCGTACTGTTCGTGAAGAAAATCTGCCACGCGCTGACGGGGAGCTGGCTGCGCCTGACGAGCGGAGAAAAAGCGAAGATTATCTACATCGATCAGAGCCGCACAAACGCGCTGCCCATCGTCGAAACGACGGAAGGGAAATTCTACGATCTCGCGCACGACGGGCGCGTCAAGGTCGCGGAGCTGTTGACGATTTCGGAGGCGACGGCGTAAGAAGACAGAAATCAAGAGACGGGTGTGCAAAGCCTGTCTCTTTCTTTTTGGGCTGGTCTGCGATATAACGAGGACATAGAGCGTCCTTGTTGAAACGCCGACAGAGGAGATTTTGTCTCTCGACAAAATCTGATTTAAGGCGATATAATAAAAAGATAGGCGAAAATGTGTGCGGGAGGAGGCGGACAGGATGGCTGTTGTGCCGAAGCTGAATACGATGAAATTTGATACGGAAATGCCGTTTCGTGTGGACGCGCCGTTTTCTCCAATGGGCGACCAGCCGAAAGCGATCGAGGACTTGGCGCAGGGCATCGAGAGCGGTATGGAGGCTCAGGTGCTGCTCGGCGCGACGGGAACGGGCAAGACGTTTACCATCGCGAAGGTCATCGAGAAGGTGCAAAAGCCGACGCTTGTCATCGCGCATAACAAAACGCTGGCGGCGCAGCTCGCCAGCGAGTTCAAGACGTTTTTCCCCGACAATTACGTCGGCTATTTCGTCAGCTATTATGATTATTACCAACCGGAAGCGTATATCGCTTCGACGGATACATATATCGAAAAAGACGCGTCGATCAACGACGAGATCGATGAGCTTCGTCATTCGGCGACCTGCTCGCTGTTCGAGCGGCGGGACGTGATCGTGGTGGCCAGCGTATCGTGTATTTACGGCCTCGGCTCTCCGGAGAGCTACCATGAGATGGTGCTGTCGCTGCACAAGGGGCAGGAAGTGGATCGCGACGCGATCCTCCGGAAGCTCGTGGCAATCCAGTATGAGCGCAACGACGTCGGATTCGATCGTGGGCGGTTCCGTGTGCGCGGCGATACGGTGGAGGTCTTTCCCGCCGGGTACAATAGCCGCGCCGTTCGCATTGAGATGTTCGGCGACGAGATCGACCGCATTTTGGAGTACGATGTGACGACAGGAGAAGTGTACGGCGAGCGCACGCATTCGATGATCTTTCCGGCGTCCCATTATGTGACCTCTCATGAGGATATGGAAATTGCGATGGGCACGATTCGCGAGGAACTGGACGAGCAGCTCGCTTTCCTGCGCGGGCATGGGAAACTGCTGGAAGCGCAGCGTCTGGAGCAGCGCACGAACTACGACCTTGAGATGATGCAGGAAATGGGATACTGCTCCGGCATCGAAAATTATTCGCGCCATCTGACGCACCGAAAAGCGGGCGAAGCGCCGTATACGCTGCTTGACTAT
>CACZOL010000055.1 GCA_902782705.1 uncultured Selenomonadaceae bacterium | reverse complement strand
TGGCAAAGTACGTTGAACGGAGGCGTAGCTCTGCTGGGAGAGCGCCTGCATGGCATGCAGGAGGTCAGGGGTTCGATCCCCCTCGTCTCCACCATCGAAAATTAGTGAAAGCTGACGGATTTTCCCGTCGGCTTTTCTTTTGTTATAGGAGGTTTTGCTTGTGCGCTGGCGGGGGAACGGATGCCTTTTGCTTGCGGCGTTCATTTGGGGCACGACGTTTGTCGCCCAGTCCGTCGGCATGGAAAATCTCGGGCCGTTTACTTACGGGGCGGCGCGTTTTTTCCTCGGGGTATTGGCTTTATTCAGTCTTTGGGTACTTTCGGGCGGCCCGGGACGATGGGCGACGTCGTCTCGGAGCTTTGCTGTCGGAGCGGCGGCGGGATGTATCATGTTCGTCGCGTCCGCGTTTCAGCAGTACGGCATGGTTTATACGACGGCGGGAAAGGCTTCATTCCTGACTTGTCTCTATCTGATTCTCGTACCGCTCACCGGCGTTTTCCTGCGTCAGCACATTCGCGCTGAACATTGGACGGGCGCGGTTCTTGCGGTGACGGGACTTTATTTCCTTTGTGTGAAGGAAGGGCTTTCCTTAGGGTTGGGTGATTTTTTGGAAATCTGCGGCGCGTTTTTCTGGACAGCCCATATCCTGTTTATTGACCGTTTTGCCGCGAAGATTGAGGCGATCGCCATGTCGCTGGCGCAAGTCGTCGTCGTGTTTTTGTTGAATTTGGCGATGGCGGCCATCTTTGAGACGGCGCAGGCGGCAGACATTACGGCGGCTTGGGTTTCTATTTTTTATTCCGGCGTGTTTTCCACCGGCGTCGCGTTTACGCTTCAAATCATCGGGCAGCGGGAAGCTGACCCGGCGCCTGCGGCGGTCATCATGAGCCTCGAGTCGCTCTTCGGAGCGTTGGCCGGCTGGCTGCTCCTCGGCGAGACGCTTTCTTTGCGGGAAATCATCGGGTGCGTACTGATGGGCGCAGGTATGCTCGTTTCACAGGCGGGCGGATACGCGATCAAGGCGTGGAAAAAAAGACGATGATTTTGAAGGAAATCATAAGCAAACGGCGAATAAAATAATTTTAGGATATATGTAGATAAAAGTTCCGTGAGGGAGGTTTACCCTGTGGAGACTTTAGCGGCGGATATACGAAAAGCCATCATCCGGATCAAGGTCATCGGTGTGGGCGGCGGCGGAAACAGCGTCCTGCTCAGGCTGGCAGAAGACAGGATTCCGGGCATCGAATTGATTGCCGTCAATACGGATATGAAGCAGCTTTCGGTTTTGAACGATGCGGGCGTCGATACCGTGCAGATCGGCGATAAGATGACGAAAGGACGCGGCACGGGCGGCGTTGCCGAGCTTGGGGAGCGAGCGGCGAAAAGCGATATCGCCAAGCTGGAACGGGCGATTCGCGACGCCGATCTTGTGTTTGTTACGGCGGGCATGGGCGGCGGCGTCGGGACGGGCGCAGCGCCTGTTGTTGCGCAGACCATCAAGCGGCTGGGCATCCTGTCCATCGGCGTAGTCACGGCGCCGTTTTCCTTTGAAGGGAAAAGGAAGATGCGCATTGCCGAGGACGGTATCGAATCGCTCAGGGAATATTTGGACGCGCTCATTGTCGTACACAACGACAATTTGATGAAACTGCCGGAAAACAAGAGAATGTCGCTGGTGGATTCCTTCAAAGCGGCGGACGGTATTTTGCGGCAAGCGATTCTCTGCATTTCCGAAGTGATTTTGACGACGGGCGTCGTAAACGTGGATTTTGCCGACGTGGTTTCTATTTTCCGTCAAAGTACGTCCAGCGACGCGCTTCTCGGTATCGGCGAGAGTAAGAACGGAAGCGTCGTCGAGGCCGTGCAGCGTGCGATTGAGAGCCCGCTGGTCGAACGCGAGCTGAGAGGCGCGCGCGGCTTGATCTTGAATATCAGCGGCGATTCCTCACTTCCTCTTTTCGACGTCAACGAGGCGATGGAGTACGTGGCGGCGCATACGCATCCCGACGTCAATGTTATTTTCGGCGTTATCGAGGATACGACCTTGAGCGGCTCTGTGCGTGCGACGCTGGTCGCGACCGATTTTGTCGACAGCGCCGATGCATATCGTACGCCGAAGGTAAAGGCGGAGCAGTCGACTGTGGCGCGACGGCAGCCGCTAGGGAAAAGGCCGGCGGCATCGAAAGCGGCGGCCGCTCCGGAAGAGACGCAGGTACAGGGAAAACCTACAGTGCAGGAACTGGATATCCAACTGCCGGATTTCATTCAACATCGACGGACGGAAATTCCGCCGCTCATCATGCATACGGACGACGGCCGAACGATACCGCCGTTTCGTCCGAAAGAGTGAAAACAGAATCCCAATAGAGGGAGGCCGCCGCAAGAAGTGCCAAGGATAAGGTCAGGGACTTCAGCGGCGGTTTTCGTATCGAAAGGGAAAGGACGGGAGAACGGGAATGGAGTATGTGGCGCTTTATCGCAAATGGAGGCCGCAGGGATTTTCGGAGCTGGTCGGGCAGGAACATGTGAGCCGGACAATCGCGCAGGCCATTGAGAGCGGCCGTGTCGGACATGCGTATCTATTTTCAGGTCCGCGCGGTACGGGCAAAACGAGTACGGCGAAAATCCTTGCGAAAGCGCTGAATTGCGAAAAAGGTCCAAGCGCGGAGCCCTGCAACGAATGTGAGAGCTGCCGGCGGGTAAACGACGGGACGTCCATGGACGTCATGGAGATTGACGCGGCTTCGAATCGCGGAATCGATGAGATCAGAGAACTGCGGGAGACGGTGAAATTCGCTCCGGCACTGGGACGTTACAAAGTCTATATCATCGACGAAGTGCACATGCTGACCAGCGAGGCTTTCAACGCACTCCTGAAGACGCTGGAAGAACCGCCGCCGCGTGTCGTTTTCATTCTTGCGACGACGGAGCTGCAAAAGGTTCCCGCGACGATCCAGTCGCGCTGTCAGCGCTATGATTTCAAACGGATTGCGGCGAAAGATATAGAGGAACGTCTTCGGGAAGTAGTGCAGGCGTCGGGGATTGCGGCAGACGATGCGGCGCTTGCGCTGATAGCGCGGGAAGCGGACGGCGGCCTTCGGGACGCACTTTCGACGCTCGATCAATGCGTTTCTCTCGCAGGGGAACGCGTGACGGAAGCGCTTGTACGAGAGATTTTAGGTCTTGTCGGTCGGGAAAGTTTGCTCAGGATTCTTCGCGCAGTCGCGGCGAAAGATGCGAAAGATGCGCTGTCTGCGGTCGCTGAGCTCCTCGCGGAAGGAAAGGACGCAAAGCAGCTTGTGACGGAGCTTATCGCAGAACTGCGTGCGGCAATGGTATATCAGGCGGCTGGAATTCCGGGGGGCGTGGAGCTTTACGAAACAGACGAAGCGGTGCTGCGGGAAACGTCGTCGCTTTTCCCTGCGGAAGCGTTCCTTCCGATGCTTCGTTCGTTGCATGACGCGCTGACGGAGCTGCGATGGACGACGGAGCCTCGTATCGCGGTGGAAACGGCGTTGCTTTCGCTTTGCCGGAACGACGCTGCGGTCGTCCCTGCAAGTCCGGCAACGGACGGCGCTGCTTCTCTTTCCGTGGACGCGGAGGCGGGAATACGAGCCCTTTCCGCGAGATTGGAAGCGATGGAAAAAAAGCTGGCGGCCGGTGCTGCGCCTGTTTCTGTTCCGATTTCGTCTGCGGGACAGGCGGCAACGCGCTCTGCACAGTCTTCGAAACGTCAAAGTGTTTCGTCGTCGTCAAAACCAAATATTGTGTCGACAGATGCGGCTTTTGTACAGACGCCGGAAGGGGAAGATCTCTGGAAGCGGTTGCTCGCCGCATTGGAGGCGGATCCTGAACGACAGGTCGTCCGAACCTGCGTCGGCAACGGTGCTTTTGGAGGGATGACGGCGGAGCGATTCTGTGTGCGTTTTACAAGCGCGTTTCTCGCGAAAAGACTGGAGCGGGACGACTATCGGAATATCCTTGAGGAATGCCTTGAGACGTTGTCAGGCAGGCCGCTTCGCTTGGTGGTGGAAAGTGGCCCCGCTTCCGGAGCGAAGGATAAAATTTCCGAAAAGAAAAAAAAGCCGACGCAAAAGAAAACGACGGCGGAGGTCGTCGCGTCTTTACCGGCGAACGATCGGAAAGAAATTGAAAAAGCCGTGGCTATTTTCGGCGACGATACGCAAATCGTGCCCATGGCGGGAGGAAAACAGACCGTACGAACGTCGAAAGAAAATGAGTCGCCGAATGAAGCGCCGCCAATTACTGATGAGGATTTTGCGGGCCTGACGGACGAAGCGTATATTCCATCAGACGAGCCATGACAAGGGGATGGATTGACGGCAAGGGCGGTCTTTGCTATGCTATAGAAGGTTTTTATAACGGAAACACTGAACAAGTCCCGCCGCGCCTTTTCCGGGCCTTTTTCCGCCTGTCGTTGTCAAATACCTCTCGACGTAGCGATGCTACGCTTTCGAAGTATTTTCCTAGACAGACGAAAAAATTCCTCGACAAGGTCACGACTTGACTTATTCATTGTTTCCGGAAAAGGTTTCGTTCGCGTTATGGAAAAAGTTTCCCAAGCGCGGCGGGAGGAGGAAAACAATGTTTGGCGGAATGGGCGGCAATATGGCCGGTATGATGAAAAAAGTGCAGAAAATGCAGGCGCAAATGCAAAAGATGCAGGAAGAACTGAAAAAGCGCACAGTGGAGGTATCGGTAGGCGGCGGCGTCGTCAAGGTCGTGATGAACGGCGAGAAGCTGGTGGAATCTCTTTCCATCGACAAAGCGGCGGTGGATCCTGACGATGTGGAAATGCTGCAGGATTTGATCGTATCGGCGGTCAATGAGTGCGGCAAGAAGGTCGACGATATGATGCAGACTGAGATGGCAAAACTTACGAGCGGTCTTGGACTGCCTCCGGGGATGATCTAAGTGCAGTACATTGAGCCGCTCGCAAAACTTATCGAGCATTTTCGCGCATTGCCGGGCGTCGGAACAAAGACCGCCGTGCGGCTTGCGTATCATGTCATCGACATGGACGAGGGAAAAGCGCGGGCGCTGGCGGGCGCAATCTTGGAAGCAAAGGAAAAAATCGGTTTTTGCGGCGTTTGCTGCAATCTGAGCGATCGGGATCCATGCGCAATCTGTGCGTCGGTAAAGCGAGACCATACGACGGTCTGTGTCGTTGAGCAGCCGCAGGACGTAGCGGCTGTGGAACGGATGCACGACTATCATGGTGTTTACCATGTATTGCACGGCGCGCTTTCGCCGCTGGAGGGCATCGGACCGGAAAATCTTCGCGTTAAAGAACTTTTGTCGCGGCTTCAGGACGGATCTGTCAAAGAGGTCATTATGGCGACGAACCCGAACGTTGAGGGGGAGGCGACGGCAATGTATATTGCGCGGCTCCTGAAACCGATGGGGGTGCGCGTAACTCGCATCGCGCATGGGCTGCCCGTAGGCGGCGATCTCGAATACGCAGACGAAGTGACGCTTGCAAAAGCGATGGAGAATCGCGTAGAATTGTAAATTGTTTTGTATATAGATGGACGGTGCGTCCTTGGAAAAGGAGAGATCATTGTGGCAGAATCGAGCATTGTCGTTTCATTTGCCGTCGGACTGCTTGCGATTTGTCTGATTGTGCGGCTTTTGAAATGGCCGGTGGAGCTTTTGCTGAAATTCGTCTCGAACAGCGTTTGCGGCGCAATCATGTTGTTTATTGTAAATTTGTTTGGCGCCGGTATCGAGATCACGGTATTGAAAGCGTTGCTTGCAGGCGTTTTTGGAATACCGGGCGTTATCGGGCTTTTTATTTGGGAAAAGTTCCTTTGAGATTTTGTTTGCCTGTTAGGGTAGGAGCATGAAACGATTCAAGCTGGACTCAAAAGAAAGGGAAACACGCGGACGACGTGAACAGAAGCGGATCGCTCGCAATATCGGTTATGCGCTGCTGATCGTTTGGCTGGTTTTCTTGCTGTTGGTGGTACGCTATGCATGGATACAGCTTGTGCAAGGCGAAGAATTGGCGGCAAGGGTACGGCACGAGACGGGAGAAGAGCGCGTCATGCAGTCGCCGCGCGGCGCGATTCTTGATCGCAACGGGCGGGAATTGGCAGTCAGTCTGATGATGAAGTCGCTCTTCATCGATCCGAACAATGTTGAAAAAGGTAAAGAAGACGAGGTAGCTGCGAAACTTGCACCGCTGATCGGGCTGAAGCAGGAAACCATCCGGCGGGATATCGAGCAGGGGGGAGGCTTCGTCTGGGTCAAGCATTTTCTTTCCACGGACGAGGTCGCGGCCGTGCGGAACCTGATCCGCTCGGAAGGATATAACTGCTTGGGCTTCCAAGACGAGCCGAAGCGATATTATCCAAATGAGGAACTGGCGGCGAATATTCTTGGCTTTGTCGGTACGGACGACGTCGGACTCGACGGTATTGAGCAGGCGTATGACGATTTGATTAAAGGCGTCGTGGCGGAAACTTTCGTGCAGACGGATAACGTCAGCGATCGTCCGATTCTCGACTCGGTGTCATCACGCCTCAGACCGCGGAAGAATCAATGCAAGACGGTGCAGCTCACCATTGACTCGACGGTACAGTTTATGGTCGAGGAAGTGCTGGAAGAAGCGTTTGCGGAAACACAGCCGCTGTCAGTGACGGCACTTGTAATGAAGCCGAAGACAGGGGAAATACTTGCGATGGCCTCGCGGCCTTCATACAATCCAAACCATTTTGAGGACTATCCGATGGAGGTTTGGAAAAATCGTGCCGTTTCGAGCATTTATGAACCGGGTTCCACATTCAAGTCCATTGTCGCTGCGGCGGCTTTGGAGGAAGATATGGTTGCGCCCAATACTTGGTATATGGATCCGGGCTTTTTGATCGTCAGTGAGAAGCGCATCGAGAACTGGAGCGGCGACAGCTTCGGATCGGTGACGTTCACGGACGTCATGAAGCAGTCGATCAATACTTGTTTTGCGATCATCGGACTGGAACTTGGCGCGGATCGACTGAACAAGTATGCGAGACGCTTCGGTTTCGGCGAATTGACCGGCATTGAGCTGCCGGCGGAGGAAGCGGGGCTTCTCTTCGATTCGGACAAAATGTACGATTCCGATATTGCCACGATGTCCATTGGGCAGAGTATCGCGGTGACGCCGCTGCAGCTCATTACGGCAATGTCCGCCGTTGCAAACGACGGCGTGCTGATGAAGCCGTACATTGTGAAGACCGTCTATAATGAAGACGGCTCCGTCTATGAAGAGACAAAACCTCATCAGGTGCGGCGGGCAATCAGCTCGGAAACGGACAAAACATTGATCGGGCTTTTGGAGCAGGTCGTATCGACGGGCGGCGGTCAAAAAGCTAAGGTCAAAGGTTACCGTATCGGCGGGAAAACCGGAACCGCCCAAAAGATCAACACAGACGCCGTCGGATATAAGGAAGGCAGTTATATCGCTTCATTTTGCGGTTTCGCGCCGACAGAGGATCCCGAGGTTGCGCTGCTGGTCATTATCGACGAGCCATTGGGGACCTATTATGGCGGACAAATTGCCGCGCCGGTCGCATCGAAGATTTTTCAGCAGCTTTTCCGTTATCTGAACGTCGAACCGTCCAGCGATCCTTTCGAAGGAAAGCAATCTGCTGCCAGCGAAGCGCCGGTTGAAGAAAAGCCGCCGGTTGTTCGCGCTACCGTACCGAACGTCGTCGGATTCGACGTATCAGAGGCGCAGACGCAAATCGAGAGCGCGGGGCTCCGTATGCGAGCCGAGGGACGCGGAACGGCGACAAGCCAAGACGTTGCGCCCGGCACAGTCGTCGAACAAGGCTCGGAGATCGTCGTTCGCTTTGCGCCCACGATGCCGGCAACATAGTGGACAAGATGGTGACGCCCGCAAGGATTCGTTTCCTTGCGGGCGTTTTTATAAAAAATCCTTGCAAACGCGTGATTTTTATGATAGGCTACCATCTATACAGAATAAATGCGCGGAAGAGGAGCAGTAACATTCGCGAATCCTACAGAGAGCCGCCGGTTGGTGCAAGGCGGAGGAGAAACGAATGCGAACTCGCCTCGGAGCAGCTTTGCCGAATATGCGGGAAGCGTTGTAGGCAAAGACGGAAGCCCACCGTTAGAGAGGG
>CACZOL010000054.1 GCA_902782705.1 uncultured Selenomonadaceae bacterium | reverse complement strand
GGAAAAACGCCGCGAGCCTACGACGTCCCGCAGCGCCGACAAATTTTCATGCAGCGCCTTGCTGATTTCCGAAAAATGACGCGCATATTTTTTATAAATGATTTCTTTCGCCTGATTCAACACGACGACCTTTATCGTCGTGGAGCCGATATCAATACCGACGCTTAAAGCAGAAGACAACTCCCTGCACCACCTGTGAAAATTTTAGGAATTCCAAAAATGAACTGTCTTCATATTCCAACATATTTATTATATCCTAATCAAAAGAAAAAGCAAGAAAGCACTGAATCAATCCTCCGGCGGCTCATACCATGGCGCGTCGTAATCGACCCGTACAAGGCAAAGTCCTGCGGCCGGAGCGGTAGCGCTGGCACGCTGCCGGTCTTTCGCCGCCAAGATCGACGCGAAATCCTCGGGTGATAGAACCCCCTTGCCGACGTCTGCTAAAGTGCCGACGATATTTCTCACCATATGATAAAGAAAGCCGTCCGCCGCGAAGGTTAGCACGAGTTCGCGCCCGTCCTGCCCGCACTCCGCACACTTCATCGTACGAACGGGCGAAATCGGCGCACCGCCCGCCGCGCGGAACGATGAAAAATCATGTGTTCCGAGAAGCGACGCCAGCGCCGTTTCCATCGCCGACCTGTCCAGCGGCTGGCGAATGTGCCACGAAAAGCGGCAAAGAAAAGGATTTGGCGTCGCGCCCGTCAATATACGGTAACAATATGTTTTTTCCCGCGCCGAGTGCAGCGCGCTGAAATTTCTGTCTGCCTCAAAAGCTCGGCGAACGACAATATCCGTCGGCAGCAAACTGTTTACTGCACGAGGCACCCGCTCGACGGGAATCGTGCCGTCTGTGAAAAAATTCACGACCTGCCCGGACGCATGAACGCCCGCGTCCGTCCGACCCGCCGCCGCCAGCTCCACCGCGTCGCCAAAAACGCGCGAAAGCGCGTCTTCCAATACGTTCTGCACAGCGACGACCGGCGGCGTCTGTCGCTGAAAGCCGTGATAATCCGTTCCGTCATAAGCGACAAGCAGACAGATATTGCGAGCCCGCCGCTTCATTTCCTCTTTGTGCGCGGGCCGCATCAGAAGCCCGCCGCTTTCATCGCGCCCATCGCCGCAAGCAGGAGCGCCGTCGCACCCGCCGCCGCGTAATCGACGCCGCCGACATGAAGCTCCTTCATGCGCGTGCGCCCTTCGCCGCCCCGATAGCAACGCGCTTCCATTGCCGTCGCCAGTTCGTCTGCCCGACGAAACGACGAAATAAACAACGGCACGAGGATCGGAATCAGATGACGGACGCGTTTCAGCGCATTGCCCGTTGAAAAATCCGCGCCGCGCGACTGCTGCGCTTTCATGATCGTATCCGTTTCTTCAATCAGCGTCGGCACAAACCGCAGCGCAATCGTCATCATCATCGCCAGCTCATGCGCCGGAACGCCGACGACTTTCAGGGGACGCAAAAGCCGCTCCATACCGTCCGTCAGTGAAAGCGGAGACGTCGTAAACGTAAGCAGCGACGAAAACAGAATCAGAAGCGCCAGCCGCAAGCAGAGGAAAAATCCCCGCGTCAGTCCTTCTTTCGTCATGTCAAAAATCCATATATGGAAAAACACCTCGCCCGGCGTCGCGCAAAGATGGATCAGGAACGTAAACGCGAGAATCCACCAAAGCGGACGCAGCGACCGCAGATACATGGACAGCGGGACGCCTGACGAAACCGCCAGCGCAACGGCCAGCCCCGTCAGCGCCGCATACCCGCCCGGCGTGTCGAAGACAAAAATCGCCGCCATCAATACGAGCAAAAGCAACAGTTTTGCACGCGGGTCCATGCGATGCAGCGCGGACGCACCCGGAAAAAACTGCCCTATCGTGATGTCTGTCAGCATAGCGTCCCCTTCTTCTTTTGCAATGCTTTCGCAATCCGCTTGACCGCCTCGTCTGCCGTGAACGCGTCCGCCTCCACCGGAAGTCCCGCTGCCCGAAGCCGCGACAAAAGCGCGACCGTAGGCGGTGCCGCAAGCCCCGCCTCCCGCATTTCCGCCTCCGCGAAAAAAGCTTCCGAGGGCGGCGCGTCGACCAATATGCGGCCGTCGTGCATAAAGACGACGCGCTCCGCCATGCGGGCGATGTCTTCCATATTGTGCGAGACGAAAATAATCGTCAACTTTTTCTTGCGGTGCAGCTCTGCAATTCGCCGCAAAAGCTCTTCCCTCGCCCGCGGATCGAGACCCGCCGTCGGCTCGTCCAGCACGAGATACGACGGTTCCAGTGCCAAAACGCCAGCGATGGCCACACGGCGCATCTGCCCGCCGCTGAGGCGAAACGGCGACACGTCTTTATACGTCTCGTAATCAAGCTGCACAAAGTCCATCGCGGACCGCACACGACGATTGATCTCTTCTTCGGGAAGCTCGAGATTTTTCGGGCCGAAAGCGATATCCGCCGCCACCGTTTCCTCGAAAAGCTGTTGCTCCGGATACTGGAATACCATACCGACTTTGCGCCGCGCGAGGAGATTCTCCTTCCCTTTTCCATCAAGGCTCACGCCGTCCACCAGCGCCTCGCCTTTCGTCGGGTGCAAAATACCGTTTAAATGCTGAACAAGCGTCGATTTGCCCGAACCCGTATGTCCGGCGATTGCCGTCAGCGAACCGTCGGCAATCGTCAGTGAAACGTCGTTAAGCGCCGTTCGCTCGAACGGCGTTCCCTTCATATAGGTGTACGTTACGCCTTTTAATTCTATCGGCATAAAGCCACCGCCAATTCTTCGTCCGTTACGATATCCTCCGGCAAACGGATTCCCTGCTTACGAAGCCTCCATGCGATTTCCGCCGCCAATGGCACGTCAAGGCCGCGTTTTCGCATCGCGTCCACACGGCAGAAAATCTCCTTCGGACTCCCGTCTTCGACGACTTTTCCGCCCTCCATCACGACGACGCGCTGCGCCGCCGCCGCTTCCTCCATGAAATGCGTAATATATATGACCGTAATGCCCGACTCCCGATGGAGCCGCCGCACCGTATCCAACACTTCTTTTCGCCCGACGGGATCAAGCATCGCCGTCGGCTCGTCCAGCACGAGACATTTTGTCCGCATCGCCAGTGTCCCCGCAATCGCGACACGCTGCTTCTGTCCGCCGGACAAAAGATGCGGCGCGAATCCCTGGAACGCCGTCATGCCAACCGCCGTCAGCGCCTCGTTGACACACCGGCGGATTTCATCGGACGGCACGCCGAGATTTTCCGGTCCGAATGCCACGTCATCCTCGACGATGGCCGCGATAATCTGATTGTCGGGATTTTGAAATACCATACCCACTGTCTGCCGCACATCCCAAAGATGTGCGCCGTCCCGCGTGTCCATGCCCGCCACGCGGCAAACGCCGGACGTCGGCAAAAGAATCGCATTCAGATGCTTGGCCAACGTCGATTTCCCAGAGCCATTCGTGCCGAGCACCGCGATAAACTCCCCTTCCTCAACGGAAAGGTTCACATGGTCGAGCGCCATGCGCCTTTCATCGCGTTCCGACGGATAGGCAAAACACAAATCCTCGATTTCGATAAACGCCAAAA
Source organism: uncultured Selenomonadaceae bacterium (assembly GCA_902782705.1). Taxonomy (GTDB): domain Bacteria; phylum Bacillota; class Negativicutes; order Selenomonadales; family Selenomonadaceae; genus RUG12372. The sequence continues at coordinate 8,408 of CACZOL010000054.1, read as the reverse complement.
TGATCCTCCTTCGGCGATATATATTACCAAACTTTGCAAACGTCCACCCAATCGGAGGACGACGATACCGTGCGATCGAAAAAATCCTTTTGCTTTTTCGATCGCCATTTTATCCTCCCGCGCTTACAGGAAGATGTACTTCAAAACAAACAACACCGTCAGCACATACATCAGCGGCGTAATTTTACTTGTCTTTCCTGTCAGGAGATGGAGCAACGTATAAAAAATGACGCCGAAGGCGATACCCTCAGAAATCGAGTAAGTGAATGCCATCGAGGCAATGGCAACAAATGCGGGAACCGCCTCCGTCAAATCCGTAAACCAATCGATATCCTTGACTTGCTGCATCATCAAAAAACCAACCATGATCAGAGCAGGCGCAGTGGCAAACGCCGGAATCGCAAGAAACAGAGGAGAGAAAAACAGCGCGAGCAGGAAAAGTCCCGCCGTCACGACGGAAGAAAGGCCTGTGCGTCCGCCTTCGGCGATGCCTGCCGAAGACTCCACAAAAGAAGAAATCGTGGACGTACCGAGCAACGCACCCGCCGTCGTACCGATAGCATCAGCCATGAGAATATTTCGTATACCAGGCAGCTTTCCGTCCTCATCCAGCAGATTCGCTTTCGACGCGCAGCCGATAACCGTCCCCAGCGTGTCGAACATATCTACGAACAAAAACGCCAACAGGATCGTCAGGAAATTGACGTTCAGGATCGAGCCGAAGTCAAGCTGCATAAAAGTCGGCGCCATAGACGCAGGCATCGCGATGACTGCCGATGGGAACAGGCTGAAAAACCCCTTGGACGGGTCGGGAACATACCAGCCCGAAAGCTGGCAGACCATGCCCAGTCCCCATGTGATAAGGATGCCCCAAAGGACGCTGCCCTTGACATCTTTCGCCATCAATACCGCCGTAATCAAGAAACCGAGAAGCGCCAGGAAAACCGTGATGCCCTCCGTATGAAACGACCCGTCTGCCAAGGCTTTGCTGAACGGGTAGAGCTTTACCAGCGTCGGACCGTCCACCACGATATGCGCGTTTTGGAAGCCGATGAAGCAGATGAAAAGTCCGATACCGACGGATACCGCTGTTTTAAGCTGACGCGGAATCGCATCAAAAATCGCCTCGCGCACGTTCGTCAGCGAAAGCACGATGAAGATGATGCCCTCGACGAAAACCGCCGCAAGTCCCTGTTGCCAAGTGTAGCCCATCCCGATAACGACGGTAAACGCGAAATACGCGTTCAGTCCCATGGCCGCCGAAAGGGCCAGCGGCATGTTCGCGAAAATCGCCATGCATAGCGTGCCGAGTGCCGACGAAAGCGCCGTCGCAGTAAAAACAGCGCCCGCGTCCATGCCCGCCGCGCTCAAAATACCCGGATTGACCGCGAGGATATATGCCATCGTCATAAACGTGGTGATCCCCGCCATCGCTTCTGTACGCACGTCCGTTCCGCGCTCTTGCAGCTTAAAAAACTGTTCCATTGTCATCCCTCCATAATCGTATATTTTATACCATCTTTCCCCTTTACTGCAATACTTCTCTTTCCAATCGCGAAGATATATGAATTTAATACGGCGTTATTCAAAAACTTGAAATAACGCATTCCGTCCATTATAATTATATATATTAGCCGCTCGAAATGATTTTATGCTAAAGCGAGTGATCCGCATGCGAAAAAAACAGTTTCTTTTTTCGATCGTTATATTACTCGGACTTTTCTTTTCCTTAGCCGCGTCCGCAACGTCGGTCTCCGATATCGGCCGCAGCCGTCCGATCCTGCGCGTCGGTTATTCTGACGTTCCCGGATACATTTCCAAGGGCGAGGACGGGTATTTTCGCGGCTTTATTTATGATTACCTAGAATCTATTGCCGTTTACAGCGGCTATCAGTTTGAATACATTGAAGCGCGGCCGCTGGAGTGCGTCGAGAAAATGATTCGGGGCGAGCTCGACCTTACCGCCGCGCTGCCGGATATTGAAAATCCAATGGGCGACTTTGTAGCTGTCCATCACGCCATCACATACTCCCCTGTCGGCGTCGTCGCCCGCCCGGAACAAACTTTGGACCGCGGACTGCGTCTTCGCATCGGCTACATCGCGTTCATGTACTCGGAAGAAGAAATCGGTGCTGCGCTTCAGTCTTATGGGCTGCAGTCGGGCGACGATTATGTGCTCCTCCCCTTCGACGACCCTCTCGACATGATTGCGCGCTATAAAAAAAGAGAACTGGACGCATATATCGACGCGACAATTTACCACCAGTCGAGCGATCCTATGCTTGCTCGCCTTTTCACACAGCGCTTTTCCATCGTCATGCCTAAAAAGCATGACGCGCTCTGTGAGAAAATCGACCGCGCCATAGAGGATTTGATGCTGATCAATCCGCATATTCGCGGCCAGCTTTACTCAAAACATGCCGACTCAGGTGCGCCCCTGCTTCTCTCTTCGGACGAAAAAGATTATCTGCAAAAACACCCGGTCATTTCCGCTGTCGCGTCGCCCGGGCAAAAACCTTACACATACTTTGAAAACGGCGTGGCCAAAGGCGTCATCGCCGAAATCATGCAGCTCATAGAAGAAGACCTCCACATCCGCTTCGATATCCGCGAAACGGAAAACAGCGGCGAGCTGATGCAGCTATTGACCAGCGGCGAGATCGACGTCGTCACCGACTATTACGCCGACTATAATTGGGGGCACCTGCACAACGCAGTTTTAACGCTTCCTTACCTTACCATCAATTATGTGCCGGTCATGCGAAACGACCGGACTTCGTCTGAAAAACCCATCGTCGCTTGCGCCCAAAACCATTTTTACACGCATGAATTCGTGGAGCGAAAATATCCGCCAGAACAGCGCGTATACTTCAACACGATTGACGAATGTATGGACGCGGTAAATCGGGGAGCAGCAGACATAACTTTCGTGAAAGCCATCACGGTGCAGCACGACATTGAAGCAGGCAATTACCTGAATCTCTTTACAAACGGCAGCGTCGCTTTCTCCCACAAAGTCTCTCTCGCTGTCAGCGAAGCCGCCGACCCTCATCTCATCCGTATTTTGAATAAAGAGATCAACCATTTGGGCAACGCCCCCATCAATGAAATCATGACGCGTCATATGTTCGCAACGGAAAAGAACCGCAGCCTGAAAGCGTACATCGCGAAAAACCCGTGGCAGTCGCTTTCTATTCTGACGGCGCTCCTGCTCTCCATTATCGGTGTCCTGCTTTACATGATGCGGCTCAAACAGCGCGCGGCAAAACGAATGTACGCCCTTGCCTACCACAACCAAAGAACGGGCCTGACGAACGTCCGCTGGTTCGAGACGCAAGCGCCGCGCCTTATCAAACGCCATGTAAAAGAGCGAAAGGACGGCAAACTGTTCGTCATGGTGCTTAGCACCCAGCGCATCGACCTTTTGAAGGCATCCCTGAATCCGGAAGCGGTCGCTCGCGGCATCTGCGAGCTCGTCGAACGGGTCCGCGCAATGAACCCATGGATTCTCGTGGACGGGCTTTCCTCCGAGCTTACGCATCTTTACGTCCTTGGCTGTCTGGAGGACGGCATGACGCTTCGCGGCGCAGCGGAAAAATTCGCCCAAGACACGGCGCTCCTGACAAGCCAAGGTTATGATATCCACATGAAATATCATTTCGGCCTTTGCGCCGTACCGAAAGACTCCGTTCCCGATATCGCACAGCTGATGGCAGGAGCGGACACCGCACAGATGGAAGCCATCGAAACAGGCGATTATATTGGCATTTACGACGAAAAACTCCGACAAAAGCGTTTGAAACAAAAAACAGTCGAACGTCTTATGCAAAAAGCGCTTGCCAACGGAGAATTCCAGATTTGGTTCCAACCGAAATACGACATTCGCACGCATGAAATCATCGGCGCGGAAGCCTTGGCACGCTGGCAAAGCCCGGAACTCGGCTTCGTCATGCCGGGCCTTTTCATCAGCGTATTCGAGAAAACCGGTTTCATCCTTGAATTTGACTACTACGTCCTGGATTGCGTCTGCCGACTCCAACGCCGCCGCATCGACGAAGGCCGTCCCATCGTACCGTTCTCGGTAAACCAATCGGGGCTCCATATTCGCGAGCCCGGCTATCTCGACCGCCTGAAAGAAATCATCTCCCGTTACGATCTTCCGCAGGGTTCGATTGACCTTGAGATCACGGAAACGGCGTTTGTCGACTTTGACACGCAGGAAGGGGTCGAAAACTCCTCCGCAATCATCAGCGGCATGAAATCCCTTGGGTTTACCGTCTCCATGGACGACTTCTGCACCGGCTACTCGTCCATCGCTATGCTCCAGCACCTCGACATGGACATCATGAAAATCGACCGTGCGATGCTGCTTGCTTCCGAGGCGTCGGACCGCGGCCAGAAAATCATGCACCGCGTCGTCTCCCTCGGTCAGGATCTCGATATGCTCGTACTTTGCGAAGGTGTCGAAACGAAAGCGCAGGAAGACCTCCTGCTCGAAAACGGTTGTTTCTATGCACAGGGCTTCCTGTTTGGCCGTCCCATGCCCGCCGAAGAATTCTTCGTCTTCGCCGACAAGATGCAATCAGAAAGCGCATGAAAAACCACACAAAAATGATCCCGTGAGGATTTTCTCCCCACGGGATTATTTTTGTCTCTGTTCTTTATTCCTGTTCCTGATACTGGCGGAAATTCCGCAAAATAACGATTGGCGTTTTCTGCGAATCGTTGCCGAAAGGATTATCGAGAAGCGCCTTTTCCACTTTTTCCGGACGGAGCCCCGCGCTCGCGCCGACGATACGCGCGCGCCCGAGATCGTTGGCGTCAACGATGGCCGCGCCGAAGCAGCCGACCCGCGCCTTGACGTCTTCGACAACTTTTTGCGGATTCTTCGGTCCATAGACGATATGCTTATCGTATGGCGGCATCGTGCCCGTCACGTCGTCAATCAATGCCGCCTGCTCGCCGCCCAAACGGTAGAACACGCCGCTGATACCGACGAGCTTCGCGAGAAAGCCAAGAAACAGAGCGCCCGTCACACGCCAGACACCCTCCTCCTCCATCAGGGACTGCATCGCATGAGGCGCCGCAAGACTCCCCACATCTGGCATAAACCGGCAGAGCACTCTAGCCTGCCAAGTCAGCGTCAAATCCTCCGGCCGCACGATATGATTCTGGGTAATGGCTACCACGCTTTCCGCCACCGTTACGATATCGTCCGGGCCGACCTTGTCCTTCGTATATCGTTCCATCGCGTCCACGATGTCGTCCTTGTGCGTCAGGATTCGCGTGGGCACGGGGATTTTTTGCAGTTCTTTCGTTTCGTTCATGCTCCCGTCCCCCTCACTCGTCCACAAGCGTAACACCCGCAAGCGACGCAATTTCCTCCGCCGTCAGTATGACACGGAACTTTTTCAGCTGCCACGGATTGCGGCTGAGCTCCGTATAAATGACGTCCAGCGGCAAATCCACCATGCGCGAGAGGGCCGTCCGAATGTCCATGCCCTTGCGCGCCGTCAATCGGACTTTGACAAGAATCGAAAGGCTACTATGCGCGTCCACAAGCGCCGCCTCGAAATAATCGTCCTCCCGAGGCTTCCCATCGACCTCCGCTTTGCCGCGCGCGTCGATTCCGTCATACTGCTCGAAGGGAAGCTGCGGACGCACAACGCAATCCACCAGCGTCCCATACTGGCCGCCCAGATTTTCAAAGGGTACGCTGCAATAAAGCACAGCGTCGGTATCTGTCATGGACTCCAGCGCAAATGGCGAACGTTTTTCCAACCGCACTATCACCCTGCTGTTTTTTTCCAAAGAGAAAAACAACCGAAAAACCACAAACGCGACCACGACAAGACCAATCGCAACCGCAGACGCTATCAGCATTTCCAGTCCTCCCTATTCCAGCATTGCCGCCAGCTTCTTATAGTATTTGTCCGGCAGGCGCATAATCTTTCCTGTTTCCCTGTGCGTGAACACGTTTTGCGTATGACCGGTCACGAGCACCGTTTCATCCTCTTTTTTCAAAATCCGGTAATCGAACGCCATTTTCGCCTTCGTCAGCGCCGTCGGCGTCGTCTCGATGACAAGCACGTCGTCAAACCGTCCCCGCGACAGGAACTTCGCGCTGACGTCGGTAATCGGGAACACAATCCCGTCGTCCATCAACTCGCCCAGCGTAATGCCGGCCTCCCGCAAAAACTCCACGCGGCCGATCTCAAACCAACGGATATAGTTGGAATGATGCACGACCTCCATCGCGTCCGTATCATAAAAATTCACATGATATTCCACCCGCGAGATCATCGTCTTGCCTCCCCATAGCTGCCTATAACCTATATAGCGTATGCCAAAACACGAGTAAAGTCAAGCCTTGGCATTTACATACATTTTGGCTAATTGATGATAAAGTTATAGATTAGCCACAACGAGCCTCCTTCACCGTATTTTACGGCTGAAGGAGGCACTTCGTTTGCGTTCTGTTATATTTGTTTTTCCGTGAGCTTGTCAGTTTCTCTCGCTTCCTCCGCCATCAATGTGTCGGCGGCAGAAAGCTGGGATTCAACCTGTGCGTTGGAGGTGCCTCCGAGGGAATTGCGGTTCTTCACGCAAGTATCCGGCTGGATGGCTTCGCGAATGTCCTCCTCGAACAGCGGGGACAGCTTCTTGAATTCCTCCATAGAAAGGTCTTGCAGCCACTTCTTCTGCTCGATACAATATCCGACGGCCTCCCCCGCAACGGCGTGCGCCTTGCGGAACGGAAGCCCCTTTTTCGCAAGGTAATCGGCAAGATCGGTGGCGTTCGAGAAATCTTCCTCGACCGCGCGGCGCATGACGTCTTTTCGTACTTTCATGCCGCGCAGGATACGTGCGTAAACTGCGAGACTGAACTTCACCGTATCGATAGCGTCGAAGACGCCCTCTTTATCCTCTTGCAAATCCTTGTTGTAAGCCAGCGGCAATCCTTTGACCGTCGTGAGCATCGCCGTCAGATGACCGATCACGCGTCCCGTCTTTCCGCGCACAAGCTCGGAAACGTCTGGGTTTTTCTTTTGCGGCATCATGCTGGACCCGGTGCAATGGGCGTCGTCGAGCTCGACGAACGAGAACTCCCGCGTGCACCAAAGAATCGTCTCTTCACTGAGCCGCGAAAGATGCGCCATCAAAATCGACGCGGCGGACAAGAACTCCATGATGTAATCGCGGTCGCTGACCGCGTCAAGGCTATTTGTATAAATACGGTCGAAATGAAGCACATCCGCGACCATCTTCCGGTCGATGGGAAACGTCGTCCCCGCCAATGCGCCCGCGCCCAGCGGCATGATATCCGCCCGCGCATAAACGCCGCGAAAACGCTCAAAATCCCGCGCCAACATCGAGAAATACGCCAGCAAATGATGCGCGAACAGGATCGGCTGTGCCCGCTGTAGATGCGTATAGCCAGGCATGATCACGTCGGCGTTTTTCTTCGCCGTCTCGATCAATGCCTGCTGCATGTCGAGAATCAGCCGAAGCACTTCGACCGTTTCCCGCCTAAGATACATGTGCGTATCCAACGCCACCTGGTCGTTTCGGCTGCGCGCCGTATGGAGACGCGCCCCTGCGTCGCCGATGGCGTCCGTCAGCCGCTTCTCGATATTCATGTGGATATCTTCGAGCGCCACATCGAAGGAGAAATCGCCGTTCTCGATTTTCTTGAGGATATCCTTCAAGCCGCCGATGATTGCGTCTTTGTCCGCGTCGGAGATGATACCGCATTTCGCCAACATCGTCGCGTGGGCGATACTGCCTGCGATATCCTCACGGTACATGCGCTTGTCAAAGGAAATCGACGCCTGAAAGTCGTTGATCATCTCGTCGGTCGTTTTGGCAAAACGACCACCCCACATGGCTTCGCTCATTTCAGCAGTCCCGTCTTTTCCTGCATCAATGCGCGGACCTTCAGCGGCAGGCCGAACAGGTTGACAAAGCCGGTGCCGTCCGCCTGATTGTAAACGTCGTCCTCTTCAAAAGTCACGAATTCCTGATTGTACAGCGAATACTTGGACTTCGCGCCCGCAGAGATGATGTTGCCGCGATAGAGCTTCAGGCGTACCGTACCCGTAACCGTGCGCTGCGTCGAATCCACGAACGCGTCCAGCGCCTCGCGAAGCTGGGAGAACCACATGCCGTCATAAACGAGCTCCGCATAACGGTTCGCGACCAGCTCTTTGTAATGGAGCGTCGCGCGGTCGAGGGTCAGATACTCGAGTTCACGATGCGCGTAATAGAGAATTGCTCCGCCCGGGTTCTCATAGACGCCACGGGATTTCATGCCGACAAGGCGGTTCTCGCAGATGTCGGTGATGCCGATGCCGTGCTTCGTGCCGATCTCGTTCAAGAGCGTCAGGAGCTTCTTCGCACTGCGAATC
>CACZOL010000053.1 GCA_902782705.1 uncultured Selenomonadaceae bacterium | reverse complement strand
GATATCGCGATGCAGATCGCGGCGGCAAATCCGTCCTGCGTCGACCGTTCCGGTCTCGATCCCGCGGCTCTTGAGCATGAGCGTGAAGTGCTGACGAAGCAGGCAATCGAGGAAAACAACGCACTGCCCGAAGGCAAGCGTCGTCCCGAGGCGATTATCGCAAAGATGGTCGACGGACGTCTCCAGAAGAATTTTTACAAAGAGGCTTGCCTGGTGGAGCAGCCTTTCGTCAAGGATCCGGAGCAGACGGTGGCGAAGGTTCTCGGCAGCGTCGTCGTGAAGCAGTTCGCACGCTTCCAGCTCGGCGAAGGCATCGAAAAGAAACAGGAAGATTTCGCGGCGGAGGTCGCTGCGCAGATTAAATAATGGCGAGGAGAGAACACGAAAAAAGTTCGTGTTCTCTTTTTTCAAATCGTACGCTGTCTTAAGGAAACACTGAACAAGTCCCTTTCGCCCTTGTCGGTTCTTTTTCCGACTGTCGTTGTCAATGCCCTCTCGACGTAGCAATGCTACGACTTCGAGGGCCTTTCCTAGACAGTCGCAAAAATCCCTCGACAAGGTCATAAATTGACTTATTCATTGTTTCCTTAATTGGAAATTATTTGTTTCCAATTTCCAGAAAACGATATATAATAATATAGAATGAGCATGGAACAGGAGGGCTGCTGTTGAGTACGAAAAAGTATAAACGTGTGGTCTTGAAACTTTCTGGCGAATCTTTGGCAGGAGATCAGGGATTTGGCATTAATCCGGAGGTTGTCGAGGATATCGCGGCGCAAATTCAAGCAGTTCATGCGGAAGGTATCGATTGTGCGATTGTCGTTGGCGGCGGCAATATTTGGCGCGGACTGGCGGGAAGCGCAAAAGGCATGGATCGCGCGACGGCGGATTATATGGGCATGCTGGCGACGGTGATGAACAGCCTCGCGCTTCAGGACGCTTTGGAAAAGCGCGGCGTGGTGTCCAGAGTCCAGAGCGCTATTGATATGAGGCAGGTGGCCGAGCCGTATATTCGCCGCAAGGCAATCCGGCATATGGAGAAAGGCCGCGTCGTGATTTTTGCGGCGGGCACCGGCAATCCGTATTTCTCGACGGATACGACGGCGGCGCTGCGTGCGGCGGAAATCGAGGCCGACGTGATCCTGATGGGCAAGAAGAATACGGACGGCGTTTACGATTCCGATCCGAACAAGAATCCGAACGCAAAGAAGTTCGACAAGCTCGCATATATCGAGGTTCTGCAGCGAGGCCTTCAGGTCATGGATTCTACGGCGACAAGCCTTTGCATGGACAACAATATTCCCATCGTGGTATTCAATATCGACGAACATGAGAATCTTGTCCGCGCGGCGCGCGGCGAAAATATCGGCACGACGGTCGGAGGGCAGAGAAATGGTTAAGGAGATTTTGGAATCCCGCGAAGAAAAAATGCAGAAGACGATGGAAGCCTTGAAGCGCGAATTCGCTTCCCTGCGCGCAGGTCGGGCGACGCCCTCGCTTCTTGATAAAGTGATGGTGGATTATTACGGAACGCCGACGCCGGTGAATCAGGTGGCGAAGGTATCCGTTCCCGAGCCGCGCATGATCGTGATTCAGCCGTGGGAAAAGACGCTGATGAAAGAGCTTGAAAAAGCGATCTTGAAATCCGACCTTGGCCTTACGCCAAATTCCGACGGTACCGCGATTCGTCTGACCATTCCGCAGCTGACGAAAGAGCGTCGTGAGGAATTGAAAAAGACGGTAAACAAGAAGGCGGAAGAGGCGAAGGTCGCACTTCGCAATCTGCGCCGCGACGCGAACGAAGCGATCAAGAAGCTTGAAAAAAGCAAGGAGATCGCGGAGGACGAGTCGAAAAAGGGTCAGGACGATATGCAGAAGCTTATCGACAAATATGTAAAGATGGTCGATACGATAAAGGCGGGCAAGGAAAAGGAGATCATGGAGGTCTGATGATACCGGACGTCTTGGGTCGCCCTGCCGAGGAAGCTTTCGATCTTCTCACAAATGCGAACGTGAAGTATACGACGGAGCTGACGCGTCCCACGAGAGATTTCTTCCCCGTGGATGAAGCGAGGCTATATGTGGTCCGAGCCGTTACTTGCCCGGACAATTCCTGTCGCCTGACGTTGGCGGCGAAGCAAATAACCTCACGAGAGGAGGTGTGAGACGACATGGCATACAAGATTGGAAACGACTGCATTTCCTGCGGTTCCTGCGCCGCTACCTGCCCGGTGGGAGCGATTTCGGAGGGTGAGTCCCATTACGAGATCGATCCGGAAAAGTGCGTAGAGTGCGGAGCCTGCGCGGCGGGTTGCCCGGTTTCGGCGATTTCCGCTCCTTGATGAAGGGACTTGTTTAATCCGGCCGCGTTCTGCGGGACGTCGATTCGACGTGTGCATTAAACAAGATCTGGGAGAGAAAGAGAGGTCCCTCTTGGAACTTGAGAGGGACCTGTTTTTCATTTTTGACGGATTGTATTTGGGAGGCAATATGTGGAAAAATTTATTTAAGAATTCGCGGCCTCCCGGCGGGGAGCCGGAAAATCCTCTGTATCAAGATATCGATCGTTCCCGGCTGCCCATACATACGGCAATCATCATGGATGGCAACGGGCGTTGGGCGGAAGGGCGCGGCCTTTTACGTACGGCGGGGCATACGGCGGGCGTAGACGCCTTGAAGCAGATTTTGAAGGTTGCCATTGATCTGGAGCTTCCGGCGCTTACGGTGTACGCTTTTTCAACGGAAAACTGGAAACGCCCGCATTCGGAAGTTGATTTTTTGATGAACTTGTTCGTCGATTATTTGTCGAAAGAAATCGACGAAATGGACGAAGACAATGTACAGCTTCGTTTTCTCGGGCGTATTGAAGAGCTTTCGCCCGCGCTGAAAGATTTGGCGCGGACGGCAGTGGACAGGATGGCGGACAATACGGGCGTCCGTTTCAATGTCGCAATGAATTACGGCGGTCAGGATGAGATTTTGCGCGCAGCACGGGAGATTGCGCGCCGCGCGGCAGAAAAGGAACTGTCGCCGGAGGATATAGACGCAAGCCTTTTTGAAAGCTGTCTGGATACGAAAGGATTGCCGCCGGTGGATTTTGTGATTCGTACGAGCGGGGATATGAGGCTCAGCAATTATCTCCTTTGGCAAGCGGCTTACGCGGAATTCTGGTTTACAGATACAAACTGGCCGGATTTTACGCCGGCTTGCTTCGTAGAGGCATTGAAAGATTTTGGGAAACGCAAACGCCGTTTTGGTGGTTTGAAGAATAAGTAAAGGGTTTAAATAGAGGTGTAATATTTGGCAATTCGTATTGTTTCTGGCGTTATCGGAATAGCGATCGCGGCGTTCATTGTCCAGACCGGCGGCGCGGTATTTGGCGCGGCGGTGCTTCTGCTGATGCTGATCGGATGGCATGAATACGCGCAGGCTTTTCGGCATAAGGAAATTCCGCCTGCATATTGGAGCGGAATGGCAGCTATGGCTTGCTTTTGGGGTGCGGCTTATTTGGGGCGCACGGATTTCTTGCTGGCGGCGGTCACGCTGTTTGTCCTTTGGCTGATGCTTTTGGCAGTGCTGTTTTACCGTTCGTTTTCCGTGCCGCAGGCGCTCGTATCTGTTGCGGGCGTTATGTATGTTGGTCTGTCCCTTTTGCATTTGATGCTGCTTCGTTTCTGGCATGCCGGAGAGACGCTGGAGACGCCGATCGGGACGATGGAAGCCGGCTGCGCCTGGCTGTGGATTGCGCTTATCGGCACATGGGCCAGCGATACGTTTGCTTATTTTTCCGGTTTCGCGTTTGGCAAGACAAAGCTCTGTGAGCCGATAAGTCCGAAGAAAACGAGGGAAGGATTTTATGGCGGCGTCGTGGGAACGGCGGCTTCCGTCGCTGCGCTCGGATACTCGATCGAGCATCCGGCTCTTTTGATGGCTGCGCTGGGCGTAGTAATTGCGCTTGTTGCGACGGTAGGCGATCTTGTCGAATCCGTGGTGAAGCGGTATACGGGAATCAAAGATTCGGGGGTTCTGATTCCCGGACACGGCGGCGTGCTGGATCGTTTTGACAGCGCAATGTTCGTGATTCCTTTCGTTTATTATTTTCTGCGGATCATGGAGGGATTTTAAGTGACGGTAAAGCGGCTTGCGATTCTCGGCTCGACCGGCTCAATCGGCACCCAAACCCTCGACGTCGTACGGAGCTGTCCGGAACTTTTTCAAGTGACGGTACTGGCGGCAAATACCAGCGATCAAATGCTGGAGCAACAAATCGATGCGTTTCGTCCGAAGCTGGCCGTTCTTGTCGATGAAGACGCGGCGTCCAGGCTTCGCGCCCGCTATCATGGGACGACGGAGATTCGGGGCGGGGAGAGAGCTCTTCTCGAGGCGGCGGCTTATGACGACGCGGATATAGTCGTTACTTCGATGGTGGGATTTGCCGGCCTTGCGCCTACGCTTGCGGCGCTCAAAGCCAAAAAGACCATCGCGCTTGCGAACAAAGAGACATTGGTCGTTGCGGGCGAGCTGGTTACGGCTTTGGCAAAAGAAAACGGCGTCTCGATTCTGCCGGTAGACAGCGAGCATTGCGCGCTGTTCCAATGTTTGCAGGGCGAACGGCGCGATACGGTGGAACGGTTGATCTTGACGGCTTCCGGCGGTCCGTTCCGAGGCAAGACGACGGAAGAACTGAAGTCGGTCACAGTGGCGGATTGCCTTAAACATCCGACGTGGTCGATGGGCAAGAAGATCACGGTCGATTCTGCGACATTGGTCAATAAAGGCCTGGAGGTCATCGAAGCGCATTGGCTGTATGATGTGCCGTATGAGAAAATCGAGGTGGCCGTGCACCCGCAAAGTATTGTGCATTCGATGGTGGAATTTCGCGACGGCGCGGTGATGGCGCAGCTTGGTCTGCCGGATATGCGGCTGCCGATTCAATATGCGCTGACGTATCCGACACGTGAAGAGGCGGACTTTGGACGTATGGATTTCACGACGCGTATGAGTCTCACTTTTGAGCCGCCGGATATGCATACTTTTCGTGGTCTCGCCCTTGCCTATGAGGCGGGAAAGTCCGGCGGAACCATGCCATGCGTGCTGAACGGCGCGAATGAGGAAGCGGTAGCGGCTTTCCTTGCCGGACGCATCGGCTTCCTGGATATTTACGACTGCATCGAGCGCGCGATGGACGCGCAGGAAAATGTCCTGCATCCGTCTTTTGAGACGCTTTGTGAAGCAGACGCGAATGCGCGGGCTTTTGTGCGCGGCTATTTAAAGAATTGATGAAGTTCATCAAGCATAATACTGTTGAAAAATTTTTTCGGCTGTCTAGGATAAAGAGGTGTGACGATGGGCATAACGATACTTGCCTCCGTCTTCGTTTTCGGCTTGCTTGTACTCTTCCATGAGTTTGGCCATTTTATTATGGCGAAGGCGACGGGTATGCGCGTTGATGAGTTTGCCATAGGATTTGGACCTAAGCTCGTCAGCAAACAAGTTGGCGAGACGATTTATTCGATTCGCATTGTACCGCTCGGCGGATTTAACGACATCGCAGGAATGGATCCGTCGGACAATGACGCGGGCGACCGCGGCTATTGTGAAAAATCGGTCTGGAAACGCATGATTGTCATCGTAGCCGGGCCGCTGATGAATTTCCTGCTCCCAATCGTGATTTTTTTCCTGATTTTCATGACGGCGGGCGTCAGCTCTCCGTCGACGCGTCCGGAACTGGGCGAGGTTCTCCCCGACCAGCCGGCGGCTATGGCAGGACTCCAAAAGGGCGACCGCATTGACGCCATCAACGGAGAGCCGGTCAACGAATGGGACGATATTGTGCGAATTGTGCGCGGAGCAAACGGAGACCCGATGAAGATTTCCTACCATCGGGGCGAAGACGCACGGCAGGCGACGGTAATTCCCGTGCATGACAAACAGGAAAATCGCATGGTGATCGGCGTGATGGGCGCGCTGGATACCAGGCAGCCCGGCGTCATAGAAGCGGCAACGACGGCGCTTTGGAAGACAGGGTATGTCATTTATCACATGATAGAAGGGCTTGTGCAAATCTTTACCGGAAAGGCTGCCGCCGAGTTGGCAGGACCGCTGGGCGTCATGCAGATGACCGGAACGGTTGCAAAGCTGGGGTTCGCCGCATTGATGAATTTCGCCGCGCTGCTCAGCCTCAACCTTGGTATTATCAATTTACTGCCCGTTCCTGCGTTGGACGGAGGCCATTTCGTGACTCTGCTTTTGGAAGCGGTACGCGGGAAACCGCTGGGCGAAAAGGCTTTGCACTATACGCAGATGGCGGGTATCACGGTGCTCGTAGCCTTGATGCTGTTCGCAACGAAAAATGATATCGTGCGGATTTTCTTCGGGGGCTGACGATATGGAACGAAAAAAGACGAGACAAATCCATATCGGTCCGATAGCCGTCGGCGGCGGCGCGCCGGTGTCCGTACAGTCGATGACGAACACGAAGACGGCGGACATATCCGCGACGATCGCACAGATCCGCGCATTAACCGAGGCGGGATGCGACATCGTACGGCTGGCGGTGCCGGATATGGATGCAGCGAAGGCGCTCGGTGAGATTATTCGTGCCGTGGACGTGCCTTTGGTAGCGGATATTCATTTTGACTATCGACTGGCTTTGGAAGCAATCCGTCAGGGGATTGCCGCGCTGCGACTGAATCCCGGCAATATTGGCGGAGAGGAGCGGGTCAAGGCTGTCGTTCACGAAGCGAAGGCAGCGGGAATTCCTATCCGTATCGGCGTCAACGGCGGCTCCCTAGATAAGAAGTTATTGGAAAAATACGGACGCGTCACGGCGGAGGCTCTCGTCGAGTCTGCGATGGAACATGTCCGCATCTTAGAGGCGCAAGGCTTTTACGATATGAAAATCTCGCTGAAAGCGCACGACGTGCCGTTGACGCTTTCCGCTTACCGCTTGATGAGCGAAACGGTAGATTATCCGCTTCATCTCGGCATCACCGAGGCGGGTACGCCGACCACGGGTATGATCAAGTCCGCCGTGGGGATCGGCGCGTTGCTCGCGGAAGGCATCGGGGACACCATCCGTGTTTCCCTGACCGGAGACCCTGTTGTCGAGGTACGTGTGGCGAACGAGATCTTGAAGTCACTTGGTATGCGCGAATACGGGCCGACGATGATTTCCTGTCCGACTTGCGGACGTACTTCCATCGATCTTCCGGCGATTGCCGCCGAAGTCGAGAAAAGGCTCGAAGCTGTCAAGGAGCCGATTACCGTCGCGGTCATGGGCTGCGTCGTCAACGGTCCCGGCGAGGCGCGGGAAGCGGACGTCGGTATTGCCGGCGGTAAGGGAGAAGGTCTCGTTTTCCGCAAAGGCGAGATTTTACGGAAGGTGCCGGAAAAAGAGCTTGTCAGCGAATTGTTCAAAGAGATCGACGCGTTGCTTGCCGAGAGGCGTGGCGCGTAATACGATAAAATAGGGGGAAATAACATTGCGTACATCACAGCTTTACGCGCCGACGCTCAGGGAAGTCCCTGCGGAGGCGGAAGTTATCAGCCACAAACT
>CACZOL010000052.1 GCA_902782705.1 uncultured Selenomonadaceae bacterium | reverse complement strand
CGTCCTGCTCACTCTGCGGGGTACGCCGTTCATCTACGAAGGGCAGGAGCTGGGCTTCTCCAACGTGGCATGGCCCTCCATCAAGGATTACAACGACATTTCCTCCCACGGACAATATGAGATCGCTTTGGAAGACGGCTTCGCCCCCGAAGAAGCGATGAAATTCGTGCATCTCTTCAGCCGCGACAACGCCCGCACCCCTATGCAATGGGACGACAGCCGGAATGCGGGCTTCAGCACGGGAACGCCTTGGCTGCCGGTGCATGACGACTACGCCCTGCAAAATGCTGCAACGGAATCGCGGGACAATCAATCCGTTTTTGCGTGGTATCGGAGTCTCGTAGAATTCCGGCGGAGCCATCCGGCTTTGCGGGCCGGCGGTTACGAGGAGCTTCTGCCCGAGGATGAGCAGATATTTGCATTCCTCCGCACGGTGGGCAGCCACCAGATCCTGACTGTCGTAAACTTCTCCCTGGAGAAGGCGCAAATCCCCGAAGAACTTATCGTGGGAAGAAAGATTGTCATGGACAGCGAGGCCTACGGAGAGAAAACGGTCCTTCAGCCGTTGGAGGCGCGCATTTATGAGATGGTGAAGTAGGAGAGAGCCTTTTCTATTGCAAATCACCGCCGCATACGTTAAAATATACTTTATATGAAAATATGAAAGATATTTTTACCGCAGGGGAGGTTATCTGATGCCGGAAAAAATTACGATGGATATTCTGAAGCAGCGTCTGCAAAAGAACAAGCACAAGCTGACGATGCAGCGGAGAATCGTACTCAACGTGTTTATCGAGCACCCGGGCGAGCATTTGAGCGCAGAAGATGTGTACGGGATTTTGCGCGATCATGGACAGGATATCGGGTTGGCGACGGTTTATCGCAGCCTCGATCTTTTAGCGGAGCTTGGAATCCTCCAGAAGATGGAATTCGGCGAAGGGAAAAGCCGCTACGAAGTCGGCACCATGTCGCCTGACGAGCATCAACACCACCACATGATTTGCATGAAATGCGGAAAAGTATTTGAATTCCAAGACGATCTCATGGACAAGCTGGAGAAACATATTTTGCAGACGACCGGCTTTAAGATCGTCGACCATCAAGTCAAGTTTTACGGTTATTGCAAGGAGTGCCAGTAAGGCGTGCATATCCGAAAGTTTGCGATTGACAGCGGGGAAGAAGTCGTCGTCAAGGTTTTGCGCGAGGTGCTTGATTTATATCGGATCGCGGTTGCGGACGAGGACGTCGTGCTCGATTCGATTGGCGTGCACAGCGAGACGACGGATGATTCGCCGCTTCGCGTTCGCACGGAAGTATCGTTTACGGATGTAGACGGGGCAGAGCGGCGGCGCGAGACGACCAGTGAGGCGCGTGTCGGGGAAAATCCCCGCTCGGAGCGCCATCGGCTCATCAAAAAGAATTTTTACGATTTGCTTCGCGAGGAGCTTCACTTGCAGGAAGCGCCGTGGGGGATTCTCTACGGCGTGCGTCCGTCGAAAATCGTTCACCGATGGCTGGACAGCGGCGCGTCGCGCGCGGAGGTCATAGCGCGGCTTCGCGCGGAATACGGCGTCGGCGAGGATAAGGCCGCGCTTCTCGTGGACAGTTCCCTTTACCAGCGGCCTTTTTTGCAGCAGAGCGATACAAAGACGATCAGTATTTACGCGGGCATTCCCTTTTGCCCGTCGCGCTGTCTCTATTGCTCCTTTCCCGCCTTTGTGCTGCCGGGAGAGAAAATGCTCCGGCGGTTTACGGAGGTTTTTTTTCGTGATCTTGCCGCCGTGCGGGAAGCGGTGGCGAGATATGGCTTTCGCGTGCAGAATATCTATGTGGGCGGCGGTACGCCGACGAGCTTGCCGGACGCGATTTTTGAGGATGTGCTGCGGTCGCTTCACGACGCGTTCGTCTCGGATGCGCTCGTGGAGTTCTGCGTGGAGGCAGGACGGCCGGACAGCATGACGCCCGCGAAGCTTGAAAGCATGGCGCGTTATCATGTGAACCGCGTCAGTGCGAATCCGCAAACGATGCAGGCGCGAACGCTTCGGCGAATCGGCCGGCGGCACGAGCCGGAGGATATTGTCCGCATGGTGCAGGACCTCAAGGCGGCAGGGATTCCCTGCATCAATATGGACGTGATTGTCGGGCTGCCGGGAGAGGACGCCCGGGACGTCAAGGACACGATGGAAAAGCTCTCGGAGCTTGCGCCGGACGATATTACGCTGCATGCGCTGGCGCTGAAAAAAGGCTCCCGGCTTAAAGAAAATCTCGCCGAGACGGAGCTGCCCGACGACGAGACGGCGCGGGAAATGTTTTCCGTCGCGATGGCCTCTGTGAAAAAGATGGGCCTCACGCCGTATTATCTGTATCGGCAGGGCTATCAGAGCGGACAGCTTGAAAATGTCGGCTGTTGCCGGCCGGGCGCGGAAAGCATGTACAATATCCAGATCATGGGAGAGCGGCAGACGATTCTCGGGATTGGCGGCGCGGCGACTTCCAAGATTGTAAGCCCGACGCAAAAATATCTGAAGACGTCGTTCAACCCGAAAGAGATCACTGTCTATCTGGACAAGGTGGATTATTATATAGAAAAAAGGAACCGCCTTTTGCGGGAAGTTTTCGGAGAGTGATTTGCCCTCCCCTATGGGGAGGGGGGACCGCGATAGCGGTGGGTGAGGTTTTTCGACGTTACGCTCGTATTTGCTGTAATCTTACAAAACCTCATCCGTCAGCCCTGCGGGCTGCCACCTTCCCCAAAGGGGAAGGCTGGGGTAGTGGAGTCCTGCGGGCTGCCAAGTAACATGTCGCTGGCATGTTGCTCCCCTCGAGGAGAAGGCAAGATTAGGAATATATCAGGACTAACATTTAGGAGGATTATTACATGTTGACGCAGGCCCCGCGGGGCACGAAGGATATATTGCCGGACAGCGTAGAGCGCTGGCGGTACGTCGAGGAAAAGATACGGGAACTTTGCGGACGGTTCGGCTATCGCGAGATACGGACGCCGCTTTTTGAGCACACCGAGCTGTTTCAGCGCGGTATCGGCGACACGACGGACGTGGTCGAGAAAGAGATGTACACCTTCCTCGACCGCGGCGGGCGCAGCATCACGCTTCGCCCCGAAAATACGGCGGCGGCCGTGCGCGCTTACTTGGAGCATAAATTATACGCGGAGGACGCGCTGACGAAACTCTTTTACATCGGCTCCATGTTCCGCTTCGACCGTCCCCAGAAAGGGCGTTTCCGCGAGTTCCATCAGTT
>CACZOL010000051.1 GCA_902782705.1 uncultured Selenomonadaceae bacterium | reverse complement strand
GGCCTATATCGTCATGGCGCAAAAGGACCTCAAATACATCATCGGCTATTCGTCGGTGTCGCACATGGGCTATATCCTGCTCGGCATCATGACGCTGAACGCGATCAGCGTTTCCGGCGCGGTGGCAAACATGGTCGCCCACGGCATGATGACCGCGCTGTTCTTCTCACAGATCGGATATATCTATGAGCGGACGCACCTTCGGAGCATTCCTGAGCTTCGCGGCCTCGCGCACTATATGCCGCACCTGACCATCGGCTTCATGCTGGCGGGCATGACGTCGCTCGGTCTTCCGGGATTGATCGAGTTCCTGCCGGAATTCACGATCTTCGTCGGCACGTTCGGCGTCTATCCGGTGCAGGCGCTCATCGCGATCTTCGTGATCGTGTTCACCGCGCTTTACGTTTTGCGTCTCTTGGCGACGCTGCTCTTCGGACCGAAGGATGAGAAATTCGCCGACGTTCCCGACGAGCAAGGCCCGTCGATGGTGCCGCTCCTGGTGCTCGGCGCTTTCATCGTCGGCTTCGGATTGTTCCCGGGTCTTTTGATGAACGTCATCAACTGCGGCATCGAGCCGCTGGCGCCCGTCTTTGAGCAGATTGCGAATGCGCCTACGCTGATGGGAGGTGTGCGGTGATGGATTTTTGGGCAATCAGTATTGAAATCGCGATTACCGTCCTGATGCTGCTGACGCTTCTCGTCGATCTGCTGCTTCCGAAAGATTCGGACAGGAGAGCCGTGGCGTTCATCACGGTCATTGGACTGCTTTCCGTGTTCGTCTTTTCGCTGGGGCAGTATCATCTTTCGCCGAGTGAGACATTTTACCGGGGACTTTTCATCGCCGACAATTATTCGCTGTTCTTCAAGCAGCTGTTTATCCTCGGCATGATCTTCGTGGTGCTCTTCTCGCTGGAATACGCGCATAAGTTCATCAAGTATCGCGGCGAATTTTACGCGCTCTTGCTTTCCGCGCTTCTCGGCATGTGCGTGATGGCTTCGGCGAACGACTTTATCACGCTCTTCGTCGGTCTTGAGCTGATGACGATCTCGTTTTATATCCTCGTCGGCTTCCGTATGGACAAGGCGGCGTCCAGTGAGGCGGCGGTCAAGTATCTCTTGGTCGGCTCCGGCTCCACGGCGGTGATGCTGTACGGCGTCAGCCTGATCTACGGCGCGACGGGAAGCCTGGACTTCCTGACGATCTGCCGCAATATCCATCTTTTCTATGCGGCCGGACTTGCAGGCGTCGTGCTGATCATGGCGGGCTTCTTCTTCAAGCTCTCCGCGATCCCGTTCCACATGTGGGCGCCTGACGTCTATCAGGGCGCGCCGACCCCGATCACGGCGCTTCTCGCCATGGGCTCGAAAGCGGCAGGACTTGCGGTGTTCATGCGCGTGCTCTATGTGGCGTTTCCAATCCTCGGTACTTACTGGATGACGCTTTTGTCGGCTTTTGCCGCGCTCTCTATGATCGGCGGCAATATCATGGCAATGAAGCAGAAAGACGTCAAACGAATGCTCGCGTATTCGTCCATCGCGCAGGCCGGCTATATGATGGTGGCCATGGCGTCGGCGGACTATGCCGGAATCAAAGCCGTGATGTTTTACGCGACGCTCTATCTTTTCGCGAACGTCGGCGCGTTTGCCGTGCTGTCCGTCGTGGAGGAGGAGCGGGGCGGTACGACGCACGCACATCTCACGGGCCTTTCGGAGGCGTCTCCGATGCTTGCGGCGGTCATGACGATCTCCCTTGTCTCGATGGCGGGCGTGCCGCCGACGGCGGGCTTTGCCGGAAAGATTTACATCTTTACGGCGGCAGTCGATTACGGTTATGTCTGGCTGGCGTTCGTCGGCTTCATCATGTCGATGATGTCCATCTACTACTATCTGCTTGTCGTTCGCGCCATGTACCGCGATCTGTACGAGCAGGAAACGGATTATGCGCGGCCTATCGCGCCGCCCATTGCAGTCCGCGCGACGGCGCTGGCCTCGGCTGCCGCGACGCTCGTGGTCGGCGTTTGGCCGGACTTCCTGGCAAGAGCGACAAACTTTGCGTCGCAGACGTTTATGCGGTAAAACATATCTTCATATTCCATGCAAATGAAACTCCCCGAGAGTGTCCGCAAAGGAGACTCTCGGGGAGTTGTTCTGTCTATACGTCATTTTCTATAGTCTTCATTCTTCCAGCAGCTTCGGGACTTCGTCGTAATCGAAGCTCGCGATGGCTTTTCGGATGGCGTTTACGCGCTCCTGCTCCGATTCCGGGATGCGGTATTCTCCCAGCACCTTTTCGACGTCCTCCATCTTGTCGTAGTCGAAGGCTTCGGCATAGTCCTTTAGCGTCCGGTAGATTTCCCGCAGCTTTTCTTCGGACATCATGGGCTTTTCTTCCTCCGGCTCTCCTGTCGGATGGAGCAGCGGCGCAAGCGCCTCGCCCAATCTGCGGTAATCCGCCAAAAGGCGGTCCATATTCGCCCGCAGGGTTTCCACGTCCCCGGCGCGGCCCGCTTTTTCCAGTGACTCTGCCAAAAAACCGAGCTCCATGGCGCCGATGACTTTGGAGCTTGATTTCAGTCCGTGGACTTTGACGGTGGTATTTTCCAAATCCTCCGCGCGCCAATATCCCTCGAGCTCATCCGCCATACGTTTCGCCGTCTCCGCGTATGTCGCCGCCGCCTCCAGATAGACGTCGGCCGCGCCCACACGGTTCAGCCCCTCGGCGACGTCCAGCCCTTCAATGTCGTACAGGAACGAGGGCAGGCTTTCTTCCGTTTCCCCGTCGGTTTCCTCGGC
>CACZOL010000050.1 GCA_902782705.1 uncultured Selenomonadaceae bacterium | reverse complement strand
CTCCAACAGCAGCACGTCGTCCCCGGCTTTCCGCAGCAGGAAACCCAAGGTCGCCCCCGCAAGCCCTGCACCGACAATCAGCGTTTTACACCTATATTGTCTGTCCAAGTTGTTCACCTATCTGTTACTAAACTCATCGTGCCGTACTTCATCGCGAAATGGTCGACCACATAGCAGAATTTGACGTCGCCCGCCGCTTTCTCCAGCAACGCCTTTCCATCTCATAATCGACCTTCTCCACCATATACGCCTTGGCCCCTGCCTCGTTCTTCGTACGTTCGATGCCCGCGGTCGTCACCACCGCAATCAGTTCTTCGGCATATTTGCAGGCCAGAGCCTTCCAGATTTGCACCTTCGTCAACGTGTTTTTGTCAATCTACGTCCGAAATGGATTCTCATGTTATCTAAACACATTATATACTTACGGCCGCCCACGATCATTTTGCCGCAATACGTTCCGAAACGCCTCAGCGGCCTGCATCTCTGGCGCGCCCGCCGCTGCAAGCTCGGAAAGCTCGTCCTCGGAAAGCTCGCGTTCTGCCGCTAGTCTCATCTGTATTTTCTCCCAAAGCTGCTCCGCAAGGGCAGGGTTTTCGGCAGCGAAATCGACGCGGCGGAACAAAGCGTCCATTTCGGCGACATCCAGCATCTGTTTGTCCGTCATGTTTTCGCCTCCTTTGTGTCATACCTTTTCATTTATAGTTACAATTCAACTTTTAAAAAATTGACGCATCACTAAAAAATTTTTTCGTGTCCTATAAACGGCAAGTTATCCTCTTGCTATCGGCTGCACCGGAAACGTGAAATAAGTGTCAGGATAAGGCTCGTCTTTCAGCGTGAAATGCCACCATTCCTCATCAAGAGGCTTGAATCCGTGGCGGAGCATTGCCGCGCGGAGTATCATACGATTCCGGAATTGTTCTTCGGTGATGCCGCCTTCAACTCTGCCCACGTACTTCCGCGTATTGGGATTGCCGCACCAGTCGGGGTGACTTTCGACGCCGAAATAATCAAAAGTGCCGCCCATATCCAGTTCCTTGCCCGTCGCCATGTCGAACAACGTCAAGTCGATGGTGCTGCCGCGGCTGTGTCCCGATTTAGCGGCGATATAACCCTTTTCGAAAAGCACATCCTTTGTCTCATTCGGATAAAAGTACGGCTTCATACGGGCGTCCGTCAAATCCTCCGCCCACCGCACAAAATGACTGACCGCCATTTGCGGACGATAGGCGTCATAGACCTTGAGCCGATACCCTTGCGCTATCACATCGTCCGAAACGGCCTTGAGCGCCTCCGCCGCTTCCCGCGTCATCAAGACGCATGGCGCGAGATAGCCGTCGATACGGTCGCCGACAAAATTGTACGTGGAATAGTAACGAACCTCCAAAATAACGTCGGGCACTGCCTCCGCCAGCTCCACGAAGCCTGACGAATCATCCGGCGAAACGCTGTTCTCGTTCTCCACCGCCTGCCCTGTCGAAGCAAAAGCCAATATCAGCACTGCCCAAAATACAGCAAAAGCTTTTTTCATACTTTTCATGTCTATTACTCCCTTTCGCCAAAATGTAACTCCAAGCTTATTCTTTCCTTTCATCATTATAATATAATTCAGCAATAAAAATGACGCGCCACAAAAATTATTTCCAAAATATTTTGCGGTGCGTCATTTCACGCGTTCTTATCCAATTTTCGACACTTTACCAACAAACGATGATACCGCTGACTGACAGCGGCGGCATTTGTTCCGACGACGCGCCCGACCTCTTCGTTGGAAAGACCCAACACATAGCGAAGCTCCAAAAATCTTCGTTCTTCATTCGACAACCGCGTCAAGATTTTCTTCACCCGGATATTATCCGGATCACGCAGGGAATCATCCCACGACTTTGTCTCGAAGCAAGAATTCTCCGGCAGTTCCTCGCGGCATTCCTCCAATCGGGTCGAAGCCCGCATCCGATAATTCAAGGTTATGTTCCGCGCAATGGTAAAAAGCCACGCGGCAAAATCTCCCCGCGCCGGATCAAAACGACTTAAATTAGACGCCGCCGCAACGAAGACGTCAGCCGTCAAATCTTCCGTCACTTCGCGATGAAGGATTTGCCCGTAGATATAATTATAAACGCTTCTGTGATATTTTCGATAGATGGTCTCAAAATCCAGCGGACCAGAAAAAGGAATCAGGGGCATCACATATTCCCCTTTCATTCGTAAATCGTCTTTTTTATTTCTTCCCGGGTTCTTCACTGAACAACAGCTTGATAAAAGCCGACCGACTGATGACGCCTACCAGCGCCCCCCTCCGGGTGACGAAAACCCGCTTGATCCGTTTCTCAAACATAAGCTTCCCTGCAACATTCACATTGTCTTGCTCGTCCACCGTCAACGCAGGCGAAGTCATGATATCGCCTGCCGTCCGTCCCATGTACTTTTTTGCGGCGCTGATACGTTCCTGTACCTTTTCCGTATTGAGAATGCCTCCCAGCAAGACCTCCCATGCGCTCGGCTCGTCCTCCTTGATTTCTTTGTGCATCATGTCCAACTCGCTGACGACGCCCAACACGTTTCCAAGCCGGTCCACTACTGGCAAGCCGGAAATCTTATGCTTCAGCATCAATTCGGCAATCTTCTTCACAGGTGTTTCCTTCCGAATCGTGACGACATTCGTTTCCATTATGTCTTTTGCCCACATAACTGTCTTCTCCGTTTATGCTTGCGTACTCACGCTTCCGTGAATTTAATTATACAATAAATACGCTTTTTACGCCACTTGCCTTTTGACGAACGAAGCGAAGAGCCCATTTTTCGCTACCAACTCGTCAAATGTCCCGCTCTCCGCAATTCGTCCCTCATCTAGAACGATAATACGATCGGCATGGCGAATGGTTGAAAGGCGATGCGCGACGATAACACGTGTCGCTTTGAGCCGATCGAGGCTTTCCGTCACGATGGCCTGCGTGCGATTGTCGAGGGCGCTGGTTGCCTCATCGCAAACGACGATTGCCGGTTTCATGGCAAGCGCTTTCGCGATCAGGATTCGCTGCCGCTGCCCGCCGGAAATATTCGTGCTACCCTCGCTGACCACAGTTTGCATTTGCATGGGCATTTCGCGAATTTCGTCGGCAATTCCGGCAGCCTCCGCCGCCGCCCACGCGTCGTCCAGCGTCAAGTCGCTGGCACCGACGATATTCCGGTAAATGTCCCCCGTCATGAGCTGACCGTTTTGCAGCACAACACCCATCTGTACGCGTACAGACGGAAGGTCAAGGTCAGCCAAGTCTTGCCCGTCATAATAAATCGCTCCGCTGGTCGGCGACTCGAAACCGAGCAGCAAACGAATCAACGTCGATTTTCCGCAGCCGGATCGTCCAACAATAGCGACATGCTCCCCAGCGGCCACAGAAAAGCTCAAGTCATGCAAGACCTCCGGCAATCCTTCGCCATAGGAAAAAGACAGATGTTTGACCGTAAACGCGCCTGAAAGCACGTCCGCCTCCATTTTTTCTTCGGCCACCTCCGGCTCCGCATCGAGAATCGGCTTGAGATTTTCGATTAACGGACGTACGACGGATAGCTGTTCCAAAACCGGCATGATCGCGTTCAACGACGCATTGAAAGCAGTATAGGCTGCTTGGAAGGCAATAAATGTGGCGACGCTCATCGGCTCGCCCACCGCGAAAACATCCTCCAACGTCTTTTCTGCGCCGCTCGCCACGCCTGCCTTTGTCGTCTCCGCCAACTCCCGCAGGCCGAAATAATAAAGCACGAGCGCAAGCAAGATCGGCTGAACGGCAACGATTACGGCGTTGTAATTTTTCAGCACACGCGCGCTGTAATTCCATTTCCACTCCTCGGCGAATTTTTCTCCCCACAAATGATACGCCTGCTCTTCCGCACCCTTCACGCGAAATTTCATGAGCCCCGTAAAAATTTGCTGAAGTATGCCGGAAGTCTTATTTTTCGCCTCGGTCATGTTCCGCTGGGCGTTGATGAGGCGACTGATCACAAAACCACTGAGAACGAGATAAATGGCCCAAATGAAGAGTGCCGCTGCTGTGAGTTTCCAGCTATAGTAACACATCAGGGCCAGACTCCAAAGGGAAAAAACGAGGTTTAAAAGTACGCCGAAAAAGTTTTCCGAAAAGAGCGTTGTCGCCGCTGCAAGTCCCATCACACGGTTTGCAAGGTCTCCTGATTGAAAGCTGCGGAAAAATTTAGCCGGAAGGGAAAGCAGACGTCCCAAAAGCGCAGCGCGAAGAGCCATCCCGCAGGAAGTGGACAGACGAAGGAATGCGACGGACCGCACGGTAGAAAGGGCCGCCGTGGTGAACCCCGCGACCATCATCACCTGTGTGACAGTTGCCAGTCCTTCTCTGTCTAAAATGGGAATGACGTCTTTGAAAACGGTCTCAGTAACGATTGGCGTAATCAGCGGAATCAGGCCTATAACAAGACTGACGGCAACGATCGTTTTCCAATCCGTCGCCCAGCTTTGACGGAACAAAAATTTGAATAGGTCGGAAAAGGTAAGCTTCCTCGCGGGAAGTCCTGGATAACAAAGAAACGCGTCCTTTTCGAATCGCGCAGCAACTTCATCTGTAACGGGAATTCCATCGGGACATTTCTTCGATACGGCAAGATAACGTTCCGGCGTCTCGGGAATCAACGCGACCAGTTCTTTTCTCTCCCCATCTGACGAAAAATACCCGAGCATGACGCCGCTGTCTTCCGTATGCCAACCATCTTCCAGGCTGATATAACGAAGCTGCATACCGCACTTCTGGACGAGGCGTCGTAAAATACCGAAGGAGTCAAGTTTTTTCACCATTTCCGGCGCAATATGGAGATCCTCTGTAGGCATTTTCAGCGTGCGCGCCACGCAACGAACAAGGAAGGCCGCTTCTTCGAGTTTTGCGTCACCCGTACCTCCCTCATCCACGAGAGAAATGTCTTCGCCAAGCAGTTCGGCAATCGTCGCGTCCACGAGACGACGCTGCCCCTTCGCCCGATTTTCCAACCGCATCCCAAGGCGCTTATCTTGCGACTTGAACCGCACGCCAAGCAGCATTGCGAAAATGGCCTCGTTCTCCGAAAACGCGTGCAAAAGCGGCTCCATTTCCGCCATATTACCGTCCAAGACCGAACCGTCCGCCCACGTCTTCAGGACGTCATCACCCCGGTCTGCCAAAAGCCTGAGCCAAGGAAGTGCGACGATCTGCCCGAACCAAGCCTTCATCAACGACGCAAGAGCGACAGGCTCCGCCTCTGCCATCGGCAGCAATTCAAATTCAGCGTCTTGGACCGCATAAATCAATACGTCGATCTCGCCAAACTCATCCATCGACGGGAACGCCGCTTCACGCTCGGTCAATTCCGACAGGAAAATCTGACGGAAAGAGATCTTCTGTCGCGTAACCGCATAGACTTCTGCCCTGCCGGACATCAGCACAATATACGATTTTTCATCCGTCAGCAAATACCGCTCTCCGGCAGCCAGTTTCACGTCGTCCCCTCCTCTCAATCTAACGATTCTTCATTCTGCGCTTCCTTTTCTCGCTCTTCGATCAGTCTGCGATAAGGGCCGTTGTTCTGAATCAAATCTCGATGCGTGCCGCGCTCGGCGACTTTTCCCTTTTCCAGAACGATAATCTCATCCGCGTCACGAATCGTGGATAGGCGATGAGCGACAATCAGGCAGGTGCAGCCGCGTCTGCGAATATTTTCCAACAATCTTTGCTCAGTCATCGGGTCGATGGCGCTCGTCGCTTCGTCGAGAATCAAGACGGACGGATTGCACGCCAAGGCACGGGCAATCTCCAGCCGCTGCCTTTGCCCGCCGCTGAAATTCAGCCCGCCCTCGGTCACTTCAGCTTCGTAACCGCCCTGAAGCCGTAGAATGTCTTCGTGAATACAGGCGTCCTGCGCCGCCTGTATAATATCGTTTTTCGGCACAGACTTGTCAAACAGCGAAATATTTTCACGCACCGTGCCGGAAAGCTGAAACACATCCTGATCTACCGTTGCAATGGAATTTACCAAGACGGCGCGCGGAATTTCCCGTCGCTTCACGCCGTCAAAGCATACATCTCCCGACCATTCTTCATAAAGCCCCGCCACCAATTTCGCCAACGTAGATTTTCCGCTGCCCGACGCGCCTACGACAGCGGCCCACCGACCCGGCGCAAGGGAAAGCTCGAAATGCTCCAAGAGCGGCGGATCCAGCGGACTATATCCAAAACTCACGTCCCGCATTTGGATTTCGCCGGACAGTCTGTCACCCGTGAAGGTGATTTTTTGCGTTTCGTCAGGATAATTGAGACTGTCGATCGGATAACGGCGCACGTCGTCAAGTCGCTGCATCTGCATTTCCGTTGTTCGAATCGTCTCGCTGAGGGCGAGGATTTTTTGCATAGGCTCGTGGAATTTGCCGATAAGACTGTTCACTGCCGTATAAATACCTGCAGTCATCACGCCTTCCATGATGGAAAAGCCGCCTACCGTCAATACCAGCGCTCCTGAAAGTCCGGCGAAAAGCGTAGGTAAGAGCCGGACTTTCAAAGCCCAGAGCAGCATCTCCTGATTTGCGACAAGAGCTTTTGCGGCATATCCCGCCCATTTCCCGAAAAGGTCGCTTTCACTGCCGCAAGCCTTGACACTTTCTATCATCATCAGGCCGTTCATCAGTACACCGTATTCCTTACCTTGCTCCTGTTGAATCCGCATAGTCAAGTCGGTCATGTTTCGCCGCATATAAAGCAGCGCCGCAAGGTCTATGAAACTGACAGAAACGCCTACCAGCGTCAACGGTACGCTGTACTGGACCAACAAACCGAGGTAGAACAGCGCGATAAAAAGATCAAGCACGGCAGTCGCCGCTTGACCTGAAAGCACTTCAGCATTGGATTCGTTAAACTGGATTCGCGACGCCACGTCCGCAGCGAAGCGCTGTTGGAAAAACGTAACAGGCAGTCGCAGAACATGCCAAAAGAACGAAGACGAATCCGAAAGCGTCAGCTTCTTTTGCCAGTAGGTCAATACCGCCGCCCGCATGGCAGCCATGACGCCGGACAACACCGCCGCCGCTGCCATCGCCAAGAAAAGCTTCTTCGTCCAGTCGGGGTGTTTCATCGAAAACACATCATCGATGAAAATTTGATTCATCACCGGCACTGCTAGACCGGGAACAATCATACAAAGCCCGAGGATCAATACAAATAAAATCGCCCATTTGTCTTCGGCGAGTTTTTCCGCAATGGCTTTCGCCACGTTGTAGGGGCGACCCTCCTGCCGGAACTCTTCACCGGGTCGGATATTGAGATAAATGCCGGTATAGGACGTAAGAAAATCCTTCCAAGAGATTTTCCGCCGCCCCAGTGCGGGATCGTTCAGATAGACGGTATCGCCCTCAAAACCCTCCAGGACGACGAAATGATTAAACTCCCAAAAAAGAATCAGAGGGAATTCTTTTCTCCTGAGCACCTCCGGCTTTCCTGCGAAGCCTTTTGCAATACAACCGAGACGCCGTGCCGCGCGCAAAATATTCTTCGCGTTTACGCCATCCCGCGTCACACCGCACTCTTGCCGTAGCTTTTCTAACGGCAGCCATTTCCCGTAATAGGCCAACACCATAGAAAGCGATGCCGCGCCGCATTCCGTAGCCTCCATCTGGAGGACGGTCGGCGTCTTGACGCGCTGCGCGCCAAAGAAAAATTGCCGTATTCTTTCCGCCATTTCCATAGGCTAACCTACTTCCTAAAATAATTGCCCTACTCAAGTAATAGTAATATCAGTCATGTCCTATTACAACTGTTTTTTACCGTCCGTTGCCCCGCTCTGTGATCGCATAACTCTCCGGGTGCATTCCCGGCTTGATGACAAAAGCGACTTTTACGCCGAGCTCAGATGAAAGACGATCGACGAGCGGCGAGTCCAGCAACGCCAGCGCCACTGTCTCATGAACCTCGACTTCATAACCGAAATCAGCGTGCGACCGCTCCTCGATGCGTCGAATATCACGGCAGATACGAATCGCCACCGTCTCCGGCGACTCAACGCGTCCGCTGCCATGGCAGCACGGACAATCACCGTATAAAATGCTCTCGACGTTTTGCCGTGATTTTTTTCGCGTAATCTCGACAAGACCGAGCTGCGTAATTCCGATAATATTTATTTTCGTCCGATCAAGTTTTGCGCGCCCGCGCATAAACGCAAGCAGATCTTCTTTTTGTCCGTCCTCGTCCATATCGATAAAATCTACGACGATGATACCGCCGACGTCCCGAAGGCGGAGCTGCCGCAAGATCTCTTCTGCCGCTTCCATATTCGTATGAAAAATCGTATCGGACAAATTGGAATTCCCGACAAATTTTCCCGTATTGACGTCGATGACTGTCAATGCCTCCGTTCGATCGATGACGAGGAAACCGCCGGAAGGGAGTTCGACTTCACGCTCGGCGAGGGATTCCAATTCTCCCTCCGCTCCGTACGCACGAAAAAGCGACGCGCCCGCCTCATACAGCTCCACCCGATCTGCGAGAGCAGGTGAAGTATAGCTTGCCAATTCCCGCACGTTTCGATAAGTTTCAACGTCGTCTACGACCAATCGGTCAACCTCTTCCGTCAAAAGATCGCGCACGATGCGAATCGCCATATCTGCGTCCCGATAGAGCAGCGCCGGAGCGGAAAGTACACGGCTCCGTGCGGAAATGGACGCCCAAAGCCGCTCCAAATAGTGTACATCGTCTGAAAGCGTTTGCTCATCCTGCCCCGCGGCAACCGTCCTGACAATCAGCCCCATCTCCGGAGGGCAAATCTCTCGTGCCAATACGGAAAGTCTGTTGCGCTCCTGCTCGTCTTCTATACGTCGCGACATACCGATATAAGAAACTGTCGGCATTAAAACAACGTTGCGTCCCGGCAAGGAAAGTTTCGTCGCAACACGCGGTCCTTTCGTACCAACAGCGTCCTTGATGACCTGCACAACCACCGACTGACCGATTGAAAGATTTTCATGCACGCCGCCGCGCCTGCCGTCTTCGGAAACGCCGTCCCCAAGATACAGGAACGCATTCTTCTTTTGGCCGATATCAATAAAGGCAGCCTGCATACCGGGCAGTACGTTTTGCACCCGCCCTTTGTAAATATTGCCGACAAGATGCGAATGGAAGGGACGCTCCGCCTCCGTTTCCATCAAACGACCATCCTCCATCAACGCCATACGCGTTTCTTCCGGCGTCACATTCAACAAAATCGTTTTCAAGGCCGCACCTCTTTCAGCAAAAGAGGCTTCCCCCCGCTGAGCAACGCGCAACGATGGATCAAGGCTTCCTTCGCGCGCACTGGCATGGAAAAACGCTCAGCGAGCAACGCAAGAACTTCCTGCGGCTTTACGCTTCCACCCGGCGTAACGCGAATCGCCATTGCAAGCTGCAACGTGTCCGTCCGTATCTCTTTTGCCCGAATATCGCCGAGAATATACTGCTTCACTTCAATTTCTCGCGTTTTTTTCGGAGTTTTCCTGATGTACAGACATTCCTTCGCCGCATTGAACGCGTCCAACGCCGCCACTGCCTCAGGCATGCTTCCGCACAACGGCACTTCTATCTCGTATTCCGCTTCGTCCGTCAATGACATCAAGGCTTTCGGCTTCACATCCAGAAGCTGGATCCCGAGCAAACGAACGCCGCTCGGAAGCGAGCCTCGAAGCCGGTCCTCAATCTCACTCGCCGAAATATTTCCGACGATTTCAAGTTCCATATATTCCGCTTCGCTGGTCACGCCGACGGAAAGCGCCGACGCAAAGTTGAGCTTCATGTGCGGATTGAACCCTTCCGAATACGCAGCAGGCAGCTTCGCACGACAAATTGCCCGCTGCATCAGCGAAGCATAATCAAGATGCGAGATATAGCGAAGTGGTTCGTCCTTCGTTATGCGCGCACGACAATATCGCACGGCGCTTTTCGTCATTTCACCGTTCATGATTTTGCCCCCCGTCGACGACGCTGACGTCAAGCGTCGGGCAAACGGAACAACCCGTACAATGTCCC
The DNA here is from genome assembly GCA_902782705.1 of uncultured Selenomonadaceae bacterium. Classification (GTDB taxonomy): domain Bacteria; phylum Bacillota; class Negativicutes; order Selenomonadales; family Selenomonadaceae; genus RUG12372. The sequence goes on along the minus strand of CACZOL010000050.1, from coordinate 7,565 downwards.
CGACGGCAATCCGGTGTCAGCTCGCCCCGCATTCCATGCTCCCGCTCCGTCCACAAGAACGCGCGGGCAACGCCGGGCGATGTGTGTTCCCACGGAAAAGGTTCATCCTGTGCGCGCTTTCTTCCGTTGTAATAATCCGCATCAACACCGAGGGCTGCGAACGCGTCCAGCCAATAAGCCTCATGAAATTGATCGGTCCAACCGTCGAACCGCGCGCCACGCCGCCACGCCTCATGAATCACACGCGAAAGGCGACGGTCGCCGCGCGCGAGCACGCCCTCGAGCCGGCTGACACGCGCGTCATGGTAATTGAATTGTATCGCCCGATCATGGATATGCGCTTTCAAAAGGTGCTGCTTGCGCTCAAATTCCGCAAGCGAATCCTGTGCTTCCCACTGGAATGGCGTAAAGGCTTTCGGCACAAAACAGGAAACGCTGATCGTGACTTTTGCGCCGCGTTTTCCCGTAACACGCTGATAGCAATCGACGACCTCTTTCGCCAATTTTGCGATACCGATGACATCCTCGTCCGTTTCCGTAGGAAGCCCAAGCATAAAATAGAGCTTCACGGCTTTCCATCCTTTGCGGAACGCCGCCGAAACCGCGTCCAACAAATTCTCTTCCGTAACACCTTTATTGATAACGTCGCGCATTCGTTGCGTTCCTGCTTCCGGTGCAAAAGTCAGACCGCTTTTCCGTACTTGCTGCATCCGGTCAGCCAGCCCGATGGAAAAACTGTCAATCCGAAGCGACGGCAGCGAAAAGCTGACCTTTTCCCTTGCAAAATCTTCCATCAGCCCGTCTACCAAGCCATCGAGACATGAATAATCCGCCGAACTCAAAGACGTCAGCGACATTTCGTCGTAACCGGTAGCGTCGACCATTTTCCGCGCCAACGCGCGCAGCTTTTCCCGACTCCGTTCCCGAACGGGCCGGTAAGCCATCCCAGCCTGACAAAAACGGCAGCCGCGCGAACAGCCGCGAAATAATTCCAGCATGACGCGATCGTGGACTATTCCGATATACGGCACGATAGGTTTTTCCATCGTCTCCGCCGCATCCATATCCTTCACGACGCGCTTGTAAACCACGGAAGGCGCCGTCTCATCCAGTCGTTCCATTCCGCAAAAATCGCCGTTTTCATCATAGCGCGGTACATAGAGTGACGGAACATAAATGCCTGAGATTCCCGCCGCACGGCGCAAAAATCCATTGCGTCCGTCCGGCTTTCCCTCATGCTTCCACGCAATGAACAGCGAAACGAGTTCTCCAAGAACAGCCTCACCCTCGCCGATTACGAATAAGTCAAAAAAGTCGGCAACCGGCTCCACATTATATACGCAAGGACCGCCGCCAACGACAAACGGAAAGTCCTCGCCGCGCTCTTCCGCCCAAACGGGGATTCCCGCAAGGTCGAGCATATTGAGTACATTCGTGTATATCATTTCATACTGAAGCGAAAAACCGAGAAAATCAAAATCCCGGACTGGTGTCCTTGTCTCCAGCGAAAAAAGCGGCAGACCACGCCGCCGCATTTCTTCTTCCATATCAATCCACGGCGCATAGACGCGCTCCGCCGACGTATCCTGCCTGCGGTTCAAAACTTCGTATAAAATCTTCAGACCAAGATTCGACATGCCGACCTCGTAAACGTCCGGCATGGACAGCGCAAACGTACAAGCGACGTCCTCATGCCGCTTTACGCTGCAATTCCACTCATGGCCCGTATATCTTGCCGGTTTCATCACTGCCTGCAAGAGATCCGGCGTCAATGATACCATAATTTTCATCCCTTTAAATCAAAAGATCAATCTTTGTTTTTTCATGTAAATATTCAATAGCAAAGCAATCGCCATGATATTTGTCGAAAGCGCGCTGACGCCGTAACTCATCAGCGGCAGCGGAATACCCGTTACCGGCATAATACCCATGGTCATGCCGATATTGACAAGTACGTGGAATGCCAGCATCGAGGTAATACCCACTGCCAAAAGCATCCCGAAGGTATCGCTTGCCTCCTGCGCAATCCGTATGCCACGCCACAAAAGCACCAAATACATAAGCAAAAGGAACGCCGCGCCTATGAACCCGAGTTCCTCGCCGACGACGGCAAAAATAAAGTCGGTGTGATTCTCCGGCAGAAAATCGAGTTGACTCTGCGTTCCTTCAAAAAGCCCTTTTCCAAAAAGCTGACCCGAACCGATGGCAATCTCGGACTGAATGATATGATAGCCGGAGCCGAGCGGATCGACATTCGGGTCAAGGAATACGAGAATGCGCATTTTCTGATAGTCTTTCAAAAAATGCCATAATATCGGACTTGCAAGCAACCCCGCGCCAAATAATAAGCCCAATAATCTCAAACTGACGCCCGCGGCAAAAACCATACCGAGAAAAATAGCGATAAAGACCAGCGACGTTCCTAAGTCCGGCTGCTTCAAGACGAGAAGGAACGGCACGGCAACAAAAAGCGCAATCGGCACCAAATCCTGAAACGTATTGAGTTTGCCAACCTTATCTTCCAAGAGCGCCGCCAACGACACAATCATGATAATCTTGGAAAACTCCGACGGCTGGATTGTTATAGGCCCTAACTGAATCCATCGCTGCGCACCGAGCGCACTGTGCCCGAACAGCATAACCGCGAGCAGCAGCACAAGATTAATCCAATAGAGCTTCATGCCATATCGTTGCAGCATCTTATAGTCAAAGTTCATCAAAAAGACGGCAAGCGCAATATTTAATAACGCAAACAAGCCCTGCCGCTGCACAAAGCCAAACTTCCCCACCGAGGACGCATTGATATGCGTCGCACTGCCAATGACGACAAGGCTCGTCAGAATGATTGTCACCGCCGCAAAAATCAGCGTAAAATCCAAGCGCCTAAGCCATCGCTTGTTCATGAACCCATCCTCCAATAAAGCCAAAAAACGCCGACGCAGACCGCGCCGGCATCTTGTTTTCTAGCGCTTGCGTCCTGAAACGGGACGCATACGGTTCACAGGAATATTCGCAACCAACGCGACGGAATCCTGATCATTTTCCAGCGAAATCTCCATCGCCTTTTGATCGATCTCCATATAATGGGAAATAACCTGGATAATATCGTTCTTGATATGCTCCATGATCTCCGGAGATACGTTCGCCCGATCATGAATCAATACGAATTTCAAGCGCTTGTGCGCCTGCTCGGAAGAGCTTTCAGATTTTCCGCCGAACAATTTCAACAGGGAATTCAACATCATCTTCCCTCCTCAACGCCCAAACACATGCTTCAGCCGCGTCCAGAAACCTTCCGTCTCAAAAGGCTTGAACGGAATCTCTTCCCCGCACACGCGCCCAACAATGTCACGATAGGCATCGCCCGCCGCGGAATCTTTCCACTCAACGACAGGAACGCCACGGTTTGCGGAATCCACGACTTTCTCGTCATCCGGCACCTGACCAATACATTCCACGGAAAGGATATCATCGATGGATGTCATATCAAGCATCGTGCCGTCTTTGACCATCTGCGGCCGAATACGATTCACGACCAGCTTGATCTTCTTGTTGGACGCCTGCAGCCTGCCAATAATCTTGTCCGCGTCGCGCACGGCGGAAATCTCCGGCATCGTAACGACGATTGCCCAGTCCGCGCCGATGACAGCCGTTTCATAGCCCTGCTCAATACCTGCCGGACAATCAATCAGGATATAATCGAACTCGCTCTTCATAGCCTCCACAAGCTCAAGCATCTGCGCCGGCTCGATGGCCGTCTTATCGGCGACCTGCGAAGTCGGCAGCAAGAACAGATTTGTGTACTTCTTATGACGGACAAGAGCCTGCCCATAGTTTACGCGTTTCTGGACCACATCGACCAAAGTGTAGACGATGCGCCGCTCCAATCCCAGTAAAAGGTCAAGATTCCGAAGTCCGGTATCCGTGTCGATCAACACGACCTTTTTCCCTCTGATAGCAAGGCCCACACCTAAATTTGCCGTGGTCGTCGTCTTTCCGACGCCTCCCTTGCCTGATGTGATAACAATAACTTCGCTCATGCTCTGATTTCCTGCCTTTCTATCGGTTCAATCACAATTTTTCCGTCTTTGATGGACGCCCGCTCCGCGACCGTCGGCTTTTCCATTTTTTCCGGCGATTGCGCGATTCTATCCGCAATCCGAATCTGTGTCGGCATCAACCGATCCGCGACCACGACCGCAGTAATGTCTCCGTACGCGCCCGCATGCACCATACCTTTGCAAGTCCCTCGAACGTCAATACTGCCGCCCGCAATAATTTGCGCGCCCGGATTTACGTTACCGCAAATCATAACAGAACCCTGCGTCTTAATTTCCTGCCCGCCTCGTACTGTACGGTTGATGACGAGCATTTGCGGCTCTTCCGCTACGGGAACCGCTTTCGGAACTTCCGCAGGCTTTTCTTCTTTTTCCTCCGGAGGCGGAGGCGCTCCTTTTTTCGGCGTCTCCTTGGGCTGCGGCAGAGGCGCTTCCATAGGCTCCTCCACGCGGAACAAAACGCCGTGCTGATGGAAGAGTTTCCGCAAAATGCCCTCGTTTTCTTCGGAAAGAATCCCCGGCGCAATCTGTATGACCGTTCCCCGCCGGAAAAAACGTGACCCTTCCTCCAGTTTACGCTGAATATCGTCACGTATTTCTTCAAAATCGACGCCCGGCTTGAATACAAGCTGTAGGCCGACCCGACTTCCTTTTAATTTTACGATTTCTCCACTCATGGCTCCCCCGCTTCGCCCACTAAGGCACAAAAACCGATTAAATTATATATTTCGACCTCCGCAAAAAAAATCCTGCAAGATTTTTATGTTCCTTTTTTTGCGTCCGGATTCGCAACTGTCGATGCGGCAGCACTTGTATTCACAGGCGGGATTGACCCATCCAGCCCAAACGCGGCCTCAAGAATCCGTTTTCCGATCGGCACCGCGGATTGAGAACCAAAGCCACCGTTCTCGACGATAACCGCAACAACGATATTCGGATTGGCGAAAGGTCCGTAAGCCACGAACCACCCTTGATCAGCGCCCTGCGTATTTTCCGCCGTTCCCGTCTTTCCGGCAATGTCCACCGGAAAGCCAGCGCCAAAAACACCGGCCGCCGTTCCTTCTTTCGTAACGTCCCGAAGCGCTTGCTGCACAAGTTGAATCACATCGCTGGGCACGTCCAGGGTAGACAGAAGCTTCGGCTTATATTCCTGAAGGGTCTTGCCATTGGCGTCAACGATTTTCTGCACTAAATACGGCTGAAAGCGCCGGCCGTTTGCAGCAATCTCGCCCATGACCATTGCGGCCTGAAGCGGCGTCACCAGATTAAATCCTTGTCCGATTGCCGCGTCCAATGTCTCGGAATCATACCAATCATCGTCGAGATATTTTTCCTTATACGCGCGACTAGGCACTAATCCTTCCGCTTCATACGGAAGGTTTATTCCCGTCTTTTCGCCGAGCCCGAACATTCGCGCATATCTTTCCAATCGATCGACTCCAAGCCGATAGCCCATTTCGTAAAAATAGTAGTTGTCCGAATGAGCGAGCGCGCTGTGGAAATTCAGCCAGCCGAGCACCTCGCCGCCGGCGTTTCCTTTTTCACCAAGCCAGTAAACGCCGGTATCAAGGATTTGTTCGCTCGGCGTCACAACTTCCTCCGACAGCGCCGCCGTTCCGGTAACGATTTTGAACGTCGAGCCGGGCGGATATTCGCCGGTAATCGCTTTATTTCCAAGCGGATCATACGGATTCTCGTTAATGACTTTCCAATTTTTCTCCGAGATGCCATGTACGAAGAAATTCGGATCGAACGTCGGGCGGCTGACCAGCGCCAACACCTCGCCAGTCTGCGGGTTCATTACCACCGCCGCAGCGGCTTTGGCGCCAATGAGCGAAAGCTGATCGTCGACAGCCTTTTCCGTCGCTGCCTGCAGCCGCCAGTCAATCGTCAAATAAAGATCATGTCCGGCGACGGGATCTTTTTGCCCTAAAAGCTGCACCGGCTTACCCGTAACGTCAACCTCGACCAGCTCGCCTCCGTTTATTCCGCGAAGCTCTTTGTCATAAACACGTTCCAAGCCGAACTGTCCGATGATGTCGCCGGTTCTGTATCCTTCTTCCTTGCGCTCGTCCAGCTCCGATTCGCTGATCTCGCTGACATATCCAAGAATATGCGCGCCCTGGGTCTGGTACAAATAATCCCGAACCGCCTGCACTTCAATAATAACGCCGGGATACGAATCGCTCTGTTCCTCGATGACCGTCAATATTTCCGGGGTAACGTCGCTCTTGATACGAATCGGCTCATAGCCTGTATGCGCCTTGACTTTTGCCTCGATCTCTTCGCGAGGTACGTTCAGAAGCTTAGAAAGCCGCGTCATAACCTCCGGCTGAATCGGCGCCGTCAGTTCCAACAGTGAAACCGTAAAACTCGGACGGTTCTCAACGATGCTCGTTCCGTTTCGGTCAAAAAAGGTTCCACGGGAAGCCACCGTCGGGACGAGACGCGTCCGGTTGCCGTCGGCACGGCGGACATACTCGTCGCCTTGATATACTTGTAAATATCCGGCCCGCGCGACCAAGAGCACAATGATAAACACAACCAGAGCGCCCAAAACCTTCAAACGGGTCTCAAACTCATTCGTCATAAATCGCTAATCCCTGCCTCAATTCTTCCCATCGAAACGCTCGGACAATTTCCTCGTCCAAACATGCACGGGGAAAGCAAATACCGCGTTATAGGCCGTCATGGGAATCAAAAGGCCGGAAAGTTGCTCCAGCCAGTCGAAGCGATAGCCCATCAGAATCATGAACATTAAAATAATGAAATAATTTGCCACGCTTGCCACAATCACGGAAAAAACGGGCAGGAAATACTGCTCTTTGAACACGTGGCGCGAAAAAGCGCCGCATCCGTAACCGATCAGCATCTTGCTGAAAATATCGACCCCGAAAAAAGTGCCTGTGGCGAGATCCTGCAAGAGTCCGGCGCAGAAGCCGAACATGACGCCGCCCTGACTGCCCAGAAAAAAAGACACGGAAACAACAGCGACGAGAAGAAGGTCTGCGCTGATCTCATGCCATGCCGCCAGCGGCAGTAAAGATGACTGCACCACATACAGCACGACCATATACAGCGCCCACGCGCCAACTGTTTTCATCGCTTCGCCCCCGCTGGGTTTGCAGGAACCGCAGATGGCCGTGCCTGTCCGCCTGCCGGCGCATCCGTCTGTGTCGGAGGCGTTTGCGGCGGGGCAGCCGCAGGCTGTGTCGTCCCCTGTGAGGACGGTGCAACGGGCTGCGACCCTCCCTGCGTGGGAGCTGCGGGCGCAGGCGGCGCGGGCGGCTGTGCCGCTCTTCGAGCCGCTTCTTCCTGAGCGGCAACCGCCGCTTTCGGATCCGTCTCCGTTCCCGGCGTCTGTTTGGGCGGCAACAGCGGCTCCGGCGGCGCTTCACGGGACGCCACGATAACCGCCACGTCCTCCAACCTTTGGAAATCAACTGCCGGCTCAATCTCCGCATAATGAAGAAGTCCGCCGCCGTCGTTCTTGACGGCAGACACCGT
>CACZOL010000049.1 GCA_902782705.1 uncultured Selenomonadaceae bacterium | reverse complement strand
GAAGAACACGCAGAACGCCCGCGCGCTGATGAATACCGCCGAGGGCGCCGTGCAGAGCACCTTGGACATCTTGAAGACGTTCAAGGAAAAAGCGCTGAACGCCGCCAACGACACGAATACGGACACGGACCGTGCCACGATCCAGCGCGAGCTCGACCAGCTCATCCAACAAATCGACGACAACGCGCACGTCACATACAACGGCAAGATTTTGCTGAACGGCGACATGGGCGGCAACATGGCCGCCGACGAGCAGGGCGTCATCGTCGACTTTATGAGCTACCTCGACAATTCCACCCTCTCGGCGCAGGACGCGCTGGACGGGGCGATCAATTACGCCTCCGGCGGGCTCTTCCAAAATGAACAGGATTTGAAATCCCGCTTTCTCTCCGACTTCGCGGGCGGCGGCGATCTTCTCGGCCTCTGCGGCATCGACCTCACGAACGAGGACACGGGCGCCATCACCGGCGCCGACGCGGGCGGCGAAAAGGTGAAGACGAAGGACAGCATCGTGCCGGAAGAAGGCAACCCCTTCACCGGCGGCGTACCCAGCGACGCCACGAACATCAACGGTCTGACCGTACACTGGGACACGGCCGATACAAGCTCGGGAACGGCGCAGGAACAGGAAGCCAAGAAGAAAATCCTCGAAGCGCTTTCCAGCCAATGGCTGCAAAACTGCATGAACCTCGTGGAAGAATCTTACGAGATCAACTTCAAGCAACCGGGAACCTTTCTCCACGATCTGGACGTCTATCTTGATTCCGCCACCGGCACTCCCGACGGCACGCTTGCTTTTGTTTCCTGGAGCGGCAATACGAGCGACCACATGGAGCTCCACGTCAATATGGACTACTACACCACGCTGATTGACTCGAACCCTAGCGGCGAATCCACGACGACGGGGGCAAAAGCGCCGAACTATCTCGACCGCACCATAGCCCACGAATTGACCCATGCCGTCATGATGGCGAACATCTCGAATTTCGGTAACATCTCCTCGGGGCATCTATATATCACCGAAGGCTTGGCAGAGCTGGTTCACGGCATCGACGACGTGCGGAAGACGCGCATCGAAGATCTCTCGGCAGCTTCGGGCTATTCACGACTGGATGACGCGCTGAACGGCCGCTCGCCTTCGTCAGGCGACAAGGCGTCAGATCCTTACGCGGCGGGCTATATGATTCTCCGCTACATGGCCCATCAGGCCGCCGAGGCGGAGCCGGAAAAGCGCATGGTGTTCCAGATCGGCACGAAAGCGAATCAGGCCATCAAGGTCGGCCTCGCCGATATGCGCGCCGAGGCGCTGGGTCTCGTGAAGAACGGCAAGGTCACCTGCCAGGTCACCACGCAGAAGAAAGCCACGGCGGCGCTCAACGTCATCGATCGCGCCATCACGAAAGCCATCAAGCAGCAGACCTCCATCGGCGCGGTGCAGAGCCGTCTCGACTTCACGGCGCAAAACATCACCACCGCCCACGAAAACGTCACGGCCTCCGAAAGCACGATCCGCGACGCCGACATGGCCAGAGCCTTCACCGACTACACAAAGGCGAACGTGCTCATGCAGACGGCGCAGAGCATGCTCGCGCAGGCAAACCAAAGCAGCAGCAACGCCCTTTCGCTGCTGCAGTAAACAACATACTAAAAAGACGGGTTCCGAAATCGGAACTCGTCTTTTTTATTAAAAACCCTTCTCTTTTTTTGCAAAGAAAAGAAGGAAATGTCTGAAAAAGAACGAATATTATAGATAATGAATTTGCGAAAAACGTCAATAGACGTTTTCGGGGAAACGATGAATCAATAAGTTCGTTCAGCGTTTCCTCAGAATAGGAGGGATCGGAATGCAGGAATATCAGAGCGCGGATCTAAGAAACATCGCCGTCATCGGCCATGGACGGCCGGGAAAGACGAGTCTTCTGGACGCGGCGCTTTTCAACGCAGGCGGCGCACGCCGCTTTGGCAAAGTAGACGACGGCACGTCGGCGCTCGACTACGAGCCGGAAGAAAGCAAACGCAAGCTCAGTATTTCCAGCGCGCTGGCCGCCGTCGAATGGCGCGGCTGCAAGCTGAATTTCATTGATACGCCGGGCTATCCCGATTTCGTCGGAGAGATGATCGCGGCGCTCACGGCGTCAGACGCCGCGCTGATCGTCGTTTCCGCGCCGAGCGGCATGGAGACGGGCACGGAAAAAGCATGGCTGACCGTCGAAGAGATGGGCCTGCCGCGCGCGGTCTTCGTAAACAAGATGGACCGCGAGCACGCCGATTTCGAGCGCGCAGTGGACGAGCTCAGGGCGCGTTTCGGCTCCGGCATCGTTCCGGTACAGCTCCCCATCGGTAAGGAAGATACGTTCCAGGGTGTCGCCGACCTTTTGACGCTGCACATGAAAATCGTCACCCACGAAGACGAGGAGCTTGTCGCAGACATTCCCGAATTCATGCAGGAAGCGGTCGAAGAGGCGCGCCAGCAGCTCATCGAAGCGCTGTCCGATTTCGACGACCAGCTGATGGAAAAATTCCTGGAGGGCGAAGACATTCCCGAATCGGAGATCCTCGACGCGCTTTCCAAAGGCGTCAAGGCGGCGAAAGTTTTCCCCGTCTTCTGCGGCTCCGCGCTCCAGAATATCGGCGTGAAGAAACTTTTGAAGGGGCTGGGCGCGTTGATGCCGTCGCCGGAAGAACGGACGTTCATCGGCACCGACCCAAAGACGGAAGACCCGGTGGAGCGCGGAACGGACGGCCCGTTCGCGGCGCAGGTGTTCAAGACCATCGTCGACCCGTTCGTCGGTCGGCTGACGTTCCTGCGGGTCGTCTCCGGCACGATGAAGGGCGACGCCACTTATTATAACGTGCATCGCGATACGGAGGAGCGCGTGTCCTGCCAGATGACGATGCAGGGTAAGCAGCAGATTCCGCTGACCACGTCTCATGCCGGCGATCTCGT
>CACZOL010000048.1 GCA_902782705.1 uncultured Selenomonadaceae bacterium | reverse complement strand
GTACGGGAAAAAAGAGTGGAGAGTGCGGAGTGAAGAGTGGAGATATTGCAGAATTCAATACGCAAATAACTTCACTCTCCACTCTTATCACTTCACTCTGAATTAGGTTAAGGAGGAGAAAACTTTGGAATTGCTTTTAGGTTCGGGCTTCATGCTCGTATTGGTCATCATCGCCGTCATGGTGTTCCTGAATTTCGTGCCGATCGGGCTTTGGGTGTCCGCCATTGCGGCAAACGTCAACGTCGGCATTTTTACGCTGGTCGGAATGCGGCTGCGGCGCGTCGTGCCGAGCAAGATCGTTTTGCCGCTGATCAAAGCGAACAAAGCGGGTCTCGACGTTTCGGTCAATCAACTGGAGGCGCATTATCTCGCGGGCGGCAATGTCGATCGCGTAGTGGACGCGCTGATTGCCGCGCACCGCGCTTCGATCCCGCTGCCTTTTGAGCGGTCGGCGGCCATCGACCTTGCGGGCCGCGACGTGTTGGAAGCGGTGCAGATGAGCGTCAATCCGAAAGTCATCGAGACGCCGGTGGTCTCGGCGGTGGCGAAAAACGGCATCGAGCTTCGCATCAAAGCGCGCGTGACCGTGCGTGCGAATATCGATCGTCTTGTAGGCGGCGCCGGCGAGCCGACCATCATTGCCCGCGTCGGCGAGGGTATCGTCACGACGGTGGGCTCGGCGGAAAAACATACCGACGTGCTTGAAAGTCCGGACGAAATCTCGAAAACGGTACTCGGCAAGGGGCTCGACGCAGGCACGGCCTTTGAGATCCTTTCCATCGATATTGCCGACGTGGACGTCGGGCGCAACATCGGCGCGGAGCTGATGACCGATCAGGCGGAGGCGGACAAGCGCATCGCCCAGGCAAAGGCAGAAGAGCGGCGCGCGATGGCTGTTGCGAAAGAGCAGGAAATGAAAGCCTACACGCAGGAAATGGAAGCGAAAGTCGTCGAGGCGCAGGCCGAGGTGCCGCACGCGATGGCGGACGCTCTCAGAAGCGGCAACATGGGCGTCATGGATTATTTCAACCTGAAAAACGTGCAGGCCGACACGAATATGCGGGACGCCATCGGAAAAACGAGCGAGGGCGCAGGCTCGAAGCCGACGGCTCCCGTGGTGAAGTAACATGAAGGGGAAAGGAGAAATTTCCCCGGTGGGCATCGTCATCGTGGGTCTGTTTCTGCTGCATTGGTTCTCGGCGGTGCTTGGATGGGATTATTTTGAGGACTTTTTCGAGGACTTCCCGCTGTTTCCGCTGATATTCGGCTTTGTCCTGTTCCGTCTTTTTTCGGTGCTGACCGGGAAAAACAAACGCGGTCCGGTTCCGATGCCGATGCCGAAAGCGCCGGAGCGACCGACGCAAGGAAAAACGAGAGACATCGGCTTCAAGATCCCGCCGCTGAAAGGCGCGCCCAAAACGGCGCAGACGGAAGCGCAAGATGTACAGACGGCCGAAGAAGACGACGAGGCGCTGGACGCTTTGCGCCGGGACAGCTATGAACGCCATTTGGCGGAAAAGCAGGAACGGGAGAAGAAGATGGAGCGTGAGCGTCTTGCGCGCGAGCATCAAAAACAAGAAGAACCGCAGCCGGAGCCGCGCGCAGGACGGTTTTCGCCCGACGCGCTCCGAAACGCGGTGATCTGGTCGGAGATATTGGGGAAACCGAAAGCGATGAGGAGCAGGCAGTAGTAAGGAGGAATAGATATGCCAATCAAGACCGTCGGATTTATCGGCCTTGGCGTGATGGGGGCGAGCATGGCGGCGCACCTGATGGACGGCGGCTATGATCTGATCGTTTACAACCGCACGAGAATCAAGGCGGAGCCGCTGCTTTCGCGCGGCGCGAAGTGGGCGGACACGCCCGCCGAAGTCGCAGCACAGTCGGACGTCGTCGTCACCATCGTCGGCTATCCGAGAGACGTGGAAGAAGTCTATCTCGGGGAAAACGGAATCCTTACAACGAAAAAGGGCGGCTGCGTCGTCGATATGACGACCTCCAGCCCGATGCTCGCGAAGCGTATCTATGAGGCGGCAAAGGCGAAAGGCATCGCTGCGCTGGACGCGCCTGTGTCCGGCGGAGACATCGGCGCGCGAAAGGCGCAGCTCGTTATCATGGTCGGCGGCGACCGCGAGGCTTTCGACGCTCTCCAGCCGGTGTTCAATCTGCTCGGGCGCACGATACGCTATTTCGGCGGCGCGGGCGCGGGGCAATACACGAAAATGGTCAATCAGATTGCCATTGCGTCCGGTATGATCGGCGTAGCCGAGGCGGTGGCCTTTGCGAAAAAAGCGGGACTGAACGCGACGGAAGTCATCGAGACGATTTCCGGCGGCGCGGCGGCGTCATGGTCGCTTTCCAATCTCGCGCCTCGCATGGTGCGCGGCGACGTCGCGCCGGGCTTTTTCATCAAACACATCATCAAGGATATGAAAATCGCCCTTGAATGCGCCGAGGAAATGCACCTCGAAATGCCCGGCCTTACCCTTGCGAAACGGCTCTACGACCAGTTGGCCGCTCGTGGGATGGAGGATTGCGGCACGCAGGCGATTGTCCAATGGTATCTGAAGCAATAAAAAAGCGCCCTTGCGGGCGCTTTTTTTACTGCCTTTCGAACGCGAACAGCTTCACGCATAAGAACGTAATCGGAACGCCGAGGGCGGCGGCAATCAGGTAACTGGCGACAGGCGGGAAGCCGAGCCAGTTGTAAAAGATCAGCACGATGACATTTTGAATGATATAATTCGGGATATACGATACGGCGAAACGGACAAGCCGGTTCCAAGACAGCGGCTCGGGAAACACGAAAGTGCTGTTCAGCCAGTAAGCGACGACGTTAGCGGTAATATAGCCGAGGTTGAACGCGAGATTCGCGTTCGGAATCGCGAAACCATACAACCATGAGAGAAACGTGCCGTTCAATGTATTTATTCCTCCGATGACGAGGAATAAAAGGAATTCTTTCGTAAAGAAATGGCGGCGGATTTTTTTAAAGAGTTCCATTTAAAAAGTTCCCTCCATATTTTTATTATCTCCGCTCCATGTGCGTTTGTCAATTTTTGGGCGGCGCCATGTAGGTGAATAACAATATTTGAAATTCGGGTTGACGACCATAGGGTTTATAGGCTATGAAATCCGCTCTTTTGCAAAAATGTGACTTTAGCAACGAAATAACAGGATAGTTTATGGGCCTATAATCCTGTTTTTTATAAATCGAATTGTAGATACACTTAAGATAATTGAAAACTATTTTGGAGAATGGTATTATATATACGTTATAGAATAACTCTTTGCAGGGAGCAAAAAAGAAAGGGAGTATGAGCATGAAACTGAAAGCGAAAGTACTCATCGGACTGAACGTGGCGCTTTTGGTCGTTGCGATTTGTGTAGGTTTTATTGCCTATCGCGACGCCAACGCTGGCTTCGACCTCGCGTTGGAAATGAAAGCGGACGGCGATCTGACCCAGATGGAAAAGATTATCGACCAGCAGGCGCCGGGGCCGTGGGCCGTCAAGGGCGAGGATCTTTACAAGGGCAATCTGAAGATCAACGGCAACTTTGATCTGGCCGACAAGCTCAAAGGACTGTCGGGCGACCATGTGACGATTTTCCGGGGCGACACCCGCGTCGCGACTTCCTTCCAGGGCGAGGGCGGCAAGCGCCCGGTGGGAACGAAGGCTTCGGCGGCGGTCATCGAGCAGGTGCTGACGAAGGGCGGCGTTTTCAGCGGACATGCCGAGGTGCTCGGCAATCAGTATTTGTGCGGTTATCATCCCATCAAGGGCGGGGACGGCAAGGTTGTCGGCATGTTGTTCGCCGGCATCCCGACGGAGCAGATCAACGCGATTCAGAACAAGTTCATCATGTCCATCGCGTTTGCAGTGGTTGTTCTGCTCGTCATTGTAGTGGCCATTTCGTGGGTTGCGGTCAACAAGGTTATGGCGACGATGGAGGTCGTCAACAATCGGATGTTTGACATCGGAGCGGGCGACTTCCGCGGCGAGGATCTCGAAGTTACCAGCTCGGACGAGATTGGCGAGCTCGCGCTGGCCGCGAACAAGCTGAAGAAATCCCTGAGAGAGCTGATGGCGAGCGTAACGGCTTCATCGGAGCAGCTGGCGGCGGCCAGCGAGGAGCTGACGGCGAATGCGTCCGATACGGCGAAAACCATTACGAATGTTGCGAACGCGGTTATCTCGATGGCAGAGAGCGCGGGCGAGCAGTGTGACGAGTTGTCCGGCGTCGCGACGCAGACCGACGGCATGACGAACGAAATGCGGAATATGTTCGACGCTTCGCAGGAAATGAAGAAGACGGCACAGAACAGCCGCGAGGGCGTCGAGCAGGGACGCGCGGCGGTCAACGAGGCCGTGGGCTCCATGCAGCAGATGGCGAGCCAGATGGAAGAGGCGTCGAAGGTCGTCGGTACGCTGGGCGAGCGCTCGAAAGAGATCGGTCAGATCGTCGAGACGATTTCCAATATCGCAGATCAGACGAACCTCTTGGCGCTGAACGCGGCTATCGAGGCGGCGCGCGCAGGCGAGGCCGGACGCGGCTTCTCGGTCGTCGCAGAAGAAGTCAGGAAGCTGGCGGAGCAGTCCGGCGAAGCGGCGAGCAATATCTCGGCGCTGATCGGCGGAATCCAGAAGGATACGGATGCGGCGGTCGCGGTAATGGAGCGGCAGAATGCGTCGGTGCAGGAGAGCTCCGCAGTTGTCAATCGAGCCGGCGAAGCCTTTGCGAAGATCGACGATCTGGTCAACGAACTGTATGGCCATATCGAGACTTCGATTAACAGTATCAACCATGCGACGGCCAGCAGCCAGCATGTCACGGAGGCAGTGCAGAAGATCCAGGCGCTGGCGGACGGCGTCACGGACAAATCGCAGAACGTCTCTGCGGCTACCGAGGAGCAGGCGTCTGTCATGCATCAGATCACCGAGGCGGCCGGAGCACTGGCGAACATGGCGATCAAGCTGCAGGAAGATATTGCGAAATTCAAGGTGTGATTCATAAGGATATACGAGGCTGTCGCCGAGGTAAATTTACTTCGGCGGCAGTCCTTTTTTTTATTGCATTTTCGGGGGTCTTACCCTATAATTGGATTTACAAAATCTATCACTGCGCTGGGGGTGCTGAGTTGGAAGAAAAACTGACATTGTATGGATTCAACAACCTCACGAAGTCTTTGAGCTTCAATATTTACGATATTTGCTATGCGAAAACGGAGCGGGAGCAGCAGGACTATATCCGCTACATTGATTCGCAGTATAACTCCGAGCGTCTGACGAATATCCTTTCCCGCGTCACGGAAATGATCGGCGCGAAAATCCTCAATATCGCGAAACAGGATTACGATCCCCAGGGCGCCAGCGTAACGCTGCTCGTCGCGGAGGAGGGCGCGCTGGAGCGCGGGGAGAAGCTTCCGCGTCCGATGCGCGACGCGGTGGTCGCACACCTCGACAAGAGCCACGTTACGGTGCATACCTATCCTGAGTATCACCCCGACACGAGCATTGCGACGTTCCGCGTCGATATTGACGTGGCGACCTGCGGCACGATTTCGCCGCTGCAGACGCTCGATTATCTGATCAGCAATTTCGATTCGGATATCATTACGATGGACTACCGCGTGCGCGGTTTTACGCGGGACATCACCGGCAAGAAGATCTTCATGGAAACTCCCATGAAGTCGATTCAGGACTATATCAATCCTGAGACGCTGGATGTTTACGACGCGGTGGACGTCAACGTCTATCAGGCGAATCTTTTCCATACGCGCATGTTGATCAAAGAGCTGGACTTGAAGAATTATCTGTTCAACACCGATATTTACGAGATCCCGCCGAAGACGCGGCTCGCCATCGGCGACAGCCTGCGGCGGGAAATGATCGAGATTTTCAGCGGTCAGAATGTATATTGAATCATATGTTAGGGGCGTGAGAAGTGGAAAATAGAGAGTTGTCGCAGGAGAACGCGCCGATCTTGGAAGCCTTGGAGCGGATGAAGACGGCGCGTCTCGTGCCGTTCGACGTGCCGGGGCACAAGCGGGGAAGAGGAAACCCGGAACTGACGGCGTTTCTTGGAGAAAAATGTCTTTCGGTGGACGTCAATTCGATGAAAATGCTGGATAATCTCTGCCATCCCGTTTCGGTAATACGGGACGCGGAGCGCTTGGCGGCGGAAGCTTTCGGCGCGGCCCATGCGTTTTTCATGATCGGAGGTACGACGTCGGCGGTGCAGGCGATGATATTGACGGCGGCGGGGCGCGGCGACGAGATTATCCTGCCGCGAAACGTGCACCGGAGCGTCATCAATGCGATGATTCTTTGCGGCGCGACGCCGGTTTACGTCGACCCGGACATGGACAAGCGGCTCGGCATCGCACTGGGCATGAGGCCGGAAGACGTGGAGGCGGCGATTCTCGCACACCCGAAAGCGAAAGCGGTCTTTGTCAACAATCCCACGTATTATGGCATTTGCTCCGACGTCCGCGCCATCGCCCGTCTCGCTCATGAGCACGGGCTTTTGCTTTTGGCGGACGAGGCGCACGGCACGCATTTCTATTTTCACGACGATTTGCCCGAGGCAGCTATGCACGCGGGTGCGGACATGGCCGCGCTCAGTATGCACAAATCCGGCGGATCTCTGACGCAGAGCTCGATCCTTTTGATCGGCGACCGCGTATCCGAAGGGTATGTGCATCAGATCATCAATCTGACGCAGACCACCAGCGCTTCTTACCTTTTGATGTCGAGCCTCGACATTTCGCGGCGCAGTCTCGCGCTGCACGGCAAAGAGATTTTCGACAAAGTCATTCGCCTCGTGGAGTACGCGCGGGAGGAGATCAACGAAATCGGCGATTATTATGCCTATTCGCGAGAGCTTGTGAACGGCGGCTCGGTCTTCGACTTCGACGTGACGAAGCTCTCGATTTTCACGCGGCCTACGGGCTTGGCAGGCATCGAGGTCTATGACCTTTTGCGTGACGAATACGACATTCAGACGGAGTTTGGCGATATCGCGAATCTCTTGGCCTATATTTCCGTCGGCGACCGTGAAAAGGACATTGAGCGTCTCGTAGCTGCGCTGTCGGAGATTCGGCGCAATTATCGAAAAGACCAGACGGGCATGCTGGAGGCCGAATATATCCGGCCGCAAGTCGTTTTCGGGCCACAGCAGGCGTTTTACGCGCCGAAGAAGTCGCTGCCCATCGACGAGACGGAAGGACGCGTCGTCAGCGAGTTCGTCATGTGCTACCCGCCGGGGATACCGATTCTTGCGCCGGGCGAGCTCATTACGCGGGAGATTCTCGACTATATCCATTACGCGAAGGACAAGGGCTGCTCGATGACAGGGCCGGAGGATATGGAGCTTCGGCGGCTGAACGTGGTCGAAGAATAACGGAGGAAAACGGATGGAGCTTTGGTTTACGGAGCCGCACACGAAAAACGTGCGGTTCTCCATGAAGGTGGACAGGCAGATATACAGCGGCAAGAGCGAGTTCCAGCGCATCGACATTTTTGATTCGCTGGAGTTTGGCCGCGTTTTGGTACTGGACGGCTATACCATGCTGACCGAGAAGGACGAGTTTATGTATCACGAGATGATCGTCCATGTACCGCTCTGTGCGCATCCGAACGCGCGCAAAGCGCTGGTCATCGGCGGCGGCGACGGCGGTTCGGTGCGCGAGCTGGTTCGCTACAAGGATTTGGATCACATTGACCTCGTGGAGATCGACGAAGAGGTTGTCGACGCGTGCAGGAAGTATCTGCCGCAGACGGCGGGAAAGCTTGACGATCCCCGCGTTCGTATCCATTATGAGGACGGACTGAAATTCATTCGCCACCACGAGGACGAATATGACGTGATCATCGTGGATTCCACCGATCCCTTCGGTCCGGGCGAAGGGCTTTTCACGCGGGAGTTTTACGGCAACTGTTTCCGCGCCCTGAAGGAAGACGGCATCATGGTCAATCAGCATGAAAGCCCGTTTTATCAGGAGACGGCTCACGCCATGCAGCGTGCGCATAAGCGCATCGTCAATTCTTTTCCGTTGGCGCGCGTCTATCAGGTGCATATTCCGACCTATCCGTCTGGTCACTGGCTTTTCGGTTTCGCGTCGAAAAAGTATCATCCGGTCAAAGGCGTGGATTGGGCACGGTGGGAAAGCCTCGGCATCAAGACCCGCTACTACAACACAAAGCTCCACGCGGCTTCTTTCGCGCTGCCGACCTATGTGGAGGACATCTTGAAAAGTGAGGAGCCGGAGGAAGGCTGATCGGAAACCAAAAAAAGGCGCCGCCGATTTTGCAATCGACGGCGCCTTTTGCATGCCTTATACAATTTCCGCAAAGCCATTGAGCTCGAAGGGGGATTCTTTCGGCAGGCAAAGCGCGTTTGAGGAAACGATCTTAATGATATGTTTCCGTCCATCCTCCAGTATGGTTTCTTGGTCAAAGACGTTTTCGGGGTTGTGGAAATAATTGTCGGGATTGTAAAGCGGCGGCTCGTGCCAGTAAAGCCGATAATCAAGGGCCCGCAGATAGTCGAAAAGGGCCGCGTTCTTGTCCTCGCGGTCGGCTTCGGTGTAGATGACCGGACGGTATTTTCGAATCGTCCCTTCTGCGCCGCGCAGGACTTGAAGCTCCATGCCCTCCACGTCGATCTTGAAGAAATTGCAGCCCGAAAGCTCGAGGGAGTCGATGGTGATCTGACGGACGGGCTCGCCTTCCGCATGATTCCCAAGCTCCAGTCCTCCCCAGTTGTTGACGGCGTTCACGTCGAGCACGGGAACATTGATTGTCTGTCCGTCGACATCCCCGAGGCAGTTTTGCAAACAATGAACGTTGGTCAGGCTGTTCAGGGCGATGTTCCCGGCGAGAAGCTGGAAGACGAGCCGCTGCGGTTCGAAGGCCCATACCTGTCCCGTGTCTCCGGCGAGCTGCGCCAAATGTATCGTGTGAGAGCCGATATTCGCCCCTGCCTCCACGACGATATGACCGGGTTTTACGAGCTGGTCGAACAGGGAGGCTTCCCCTTGGCTGTATTCGCCGTACAGGCGCAGCGATTTCCCGACGTACTGGTCGAGCTGGTTGTACATGATTTTTCCATAGCGAAAATCATGGCAAAGATTGAAGTGCCACATAAAGCGTTCCTCCGTTACAGGCATGGTTTCCTTTATGATATAGGGGCGAAAAAGGTTTGTCAATTCTGGGAAGAAGAATTTGACGCGGCGCGGCGGATTTGCTATCCTGTAAAAAACAAGCGAATGGGGACGAGATATAGATGGAAAAGCATCAGGAGACCTTTTTCGGCTGTGACGCCGATTATCGGGACGCGCGGATCGTGATTTTCGGCGCGCCCTTCGACTCGACCACCTCGTACCGGCCCGGCACGAGGGATGCCAGCCGCGTGATGCGGGCGGAAGCGTATGGGTTGGAGACATTCAGCCCCTATCAGGATCTTGACCTCGTCGACGCGCAGGTCTTCGACTCGGGCGATTTGGAGTTGGCTTTCGGTGAGACGGAAAAAACTCTCTCCATCATCGAGGAGCGGGCGGCGGAAATCCTTTCGGACGGCAAGACGCCCTTCATGATCGGCGGAGAGAATTTGGTGACCTTGGGCGCGGTTCGGGCGGCGGCGAAAAAATATCCCGACCTTTGCGTCGTGCATTTCGACGCTCATACCGATCTCAGAGACGAATTCCTCGGCTCGAAACTCTCCCACGCGTCGGTGCTGCGCCGCTGTTGGGATATCCTCGGCGACGGGCGCATCGCCCAATTCGGCATTCGCAGCGGTGAGGGTGCAGAGTTCCACTGGGCGGAAAAGGAAGGCCATACGTCGCTTCATCGGTTCGATTTCAAAGGGCTTCGCGAAGCGGTGGCGGAATTTGCAGGGAAGCCCGTCTACTTCACCATCGACCTCGACGTCATGGATCCCGCCTATTTTCCCGGCACGGGCACGCCGGAGGCGGGCGGCGTGACTTTCAAAGAACTTCTGCAGGCTGCGCTGACCGTCATCCAAAGCGCGAACGTCGTAGCCTGCGACCTGGTGGAGCTTGCCCCGAACCTTGACCAAAGCGGTGCGTCCACGGCCACGGCCTTGAAGGTCATGCGGGAAATGATGCTGGCGTTGGAAAAGCCGTTTATAAAGGCGGAAATCGTGTAAAATCGATTGTACGGATAAGAGGAAAAGAGATATTAATTGCATTTTTCATATGAATAATGCAATTAATATCTCTTTTTTCATATGAAAAATGCAAAAAATGTTGCTTTTTTCATATGAAAAATGTAAAATTTTCCTCAAGGAGGCGATAAAGATGTGGCGACAAATGGAGACGGACTTGCTGGCATGGAAAGAACGACGTCATCGGAAACCGTTAGTTCTCAGCGGGATTCGACAATGCGGGAAAACATATTTATTGCGAAATTTTGGCAGGAAGCGGTTTTCAAATTGCGCTTACTTTAATTTTGAGGCCCAGCCAGGGCTGGCCTCCATTTTTGAGCAGGACTTCGATACCGGGCGGATTCTTCGGGAGCTTTCAGGAATCAGCAGCACGCCGATTATAGAAGGAAAAACGCTGCTCATTTTCGACGAGGTGCAGGAGGTGCCGCAGGCTATCACATCGTTGAAATATTTCTGCGAGGAAAAGCCCGATTTGCAT
>CACZOL010000047.1 GCA_902782705.1 uncultured Selenomonadaceae bacterium | reverse complement strand
CAAGCGCGCCGTGCGCGAAGAAACGGGCCTCACCGCCTCCGTCGGCATCGCGCCGAACAAATTCCTTGCCAAGCTGGCCTCCGATCTCGAAAAGCCGGACGGCCTCGTAATCATACGTCCCGGAGACGCGGAAACGACACTCGCGCCGCTTCCCGTCAGCCGCATTTTCGGCGTCGGGAAAAAGACGGAAGCGCGGCTCGCCGCTATGGGATTTCGCACCATCGGCCAGCTCGCCGCCGCCGACCGCAAAAAACTTGCCGCCGCCCTTGGCGAACGCATGGCGGCGCAGCTTCTCGCCCTCGCCCACGGCCAGGACGACCGCCCCGTGGAGCCGGTCCGCGCGGCGCAGTCCATCGGCCGCGAGGAGACTTTCAATGAAGACATCCGCAGGCGGGAAGACGCGGAACGCATACTGCTCGCGCTTTCGGAGGAAGTGGGCTGGCGGCTGCGGCGGGAAGGACTGTCGGCCCGAACGATCACGATGAAGCTCCGACTCGCCTCCTTCGACACCTTTACGCGCAGCCGGACGTTCCCCGACCCGCTGTCTTACGACGAAGATATTTTCGCGGCGGCGCAGACGCTCTTTCGGGAATTCCCGCTGACGCCCGGGCAGGGCATCCGCCTCCTCGGCGTCAGCGCAAGCGGCCTTGCGACGGACGCGGAAGTCTCGCTCTTCGACGATCACGAGAAAAAAGACCGTCTCTATACCGCCATCGACAGCCTGAAAGGCCGCTTCGGGGAAACGATCCTGACGCGCGCCGCGCTGGTGGAACAAAAGCAAGATAAATAACTGCAGCGAAACCGTCCGATCTCGCAAGATTGGACGGTTTCGCTGTCCCAAAAGGAAAGTACTTTATAAAGAAGGATTTTCGCCTTTTATGTCGAAGTTTTTATTATTTAAACATGGAAAGAGGGAACATATGTCTGTCCAAAATGTAGACGTCTGCTTCGTCTCGATGCCGATCTCCGACGTTACGATGCCCTCGATGGCGCTTTCGCTGATGAAGTCTTGCCTGACGAGAGCGGGCATTTCGAGCGTGATCGATTATGAACATTTGCAATATGCCCATCGACAGGGGCTGGAGCTTTATCACTTGGTAGCGCTGGCCCGCAGCGATTTCCTCGTGGGCGAGATGGTGTTTGCCCGGGCCGCCCATGGCGATAAAACGCTGCGTCCGCTGGATGACTATCTCCGATGGATGCGTGAAGTCCGTATCCCGCAGGGCGGCGCAACGCCGTCGGAGGTCGAAGTCGCCAAGACCAAATGGCTGGGGAAAATGTCCGAATGGCAAAAGGACGCGGAATCGTATATCGAGGAGGCCGCCGCCCGGGTACTGGCCCATCAGCCGAAGATCGTGGCGTTCGCGTCGATGTTCCAGCAGACGAACGCGAATATCGCGCTGGCCCGGCGGCTGAAAAAGGAACCGAACCCGCCGATCATCGTAGTGGGCGGCGCGAACTGCATGGGCGACCTGGGCGCGGCCCTGATCGAATACGTCGAAGCTTATGATTACGTATTCATCGGCGAGGCGGACGAAATATTCGCCGACGTCTGCGAACGCCTGTTGAAGGAAGGAAGCATCCCACCCGAAGAACTGCCATACGGCGTGATGTCCCGCCTCTCGCCCCAGCCCAAGACGCCGATGCACCGGGTCACGAAGAACGTGGAAGATCTGCCGATTCCCGATTTCGACGATTTCTTCCGTTCATATCAGGCACTTTTCCCTGAAGAGCAGCACGTGCATTTTATGGTGGAAGGGTCCCGGGGCTGCTGGTGGGGACGAAACAAGCCGTGCACTTTCTGCGGGCTGAACGGTCCGGCGCGGAACTACCGCGAGAAGACGACGGAGCGGCTTGCGGACGAGATTCGGACGCTGTCAGAGCGCTATCCAAATGCGAAAATCTGCGTCTTCACGGACAGCATCTTGAGTCACACCCAGATGAAGGAATTGCCCGCCGCCCTCAAAGCACGAGACGTCCATCTGAAATATTTTTCCGAGATCAAGGCGAACATCACCGAAGAAGACGTGCGCTCCCTTTCGGAAGCGGGATTCATTCAGCTCCAGCCGGGCATCGAGAGCCTTCAGGACGACGTCCTGAAGATCATGAACAAGGGCTGCCGTGCCATCCGGCAGATCGAGACGCTGAAAAGCTGCCGCACTTACAATATGCAGGTAGCATGGAACCTCCTCTGCGGTTTCCCCGCGGAAAAAGAGGAATATTTCGCTGAAATGGCAGCGCTTATCCCCAAGATCATGCACCTGCCGTCGCCGAACCAGCTGATCCATATCGTGTACCAGCGATACGGCGAGTACACGGATCACCCGGATAAATACGGGCTCACGCTGAAGCCGGCGGAAGCGTACTCCTTCACTTACGCGGACGAGAATTTCATCCGGCGGTCGGCGTACATCTTCGAGCCCATCGACCAGTCGGAGCGTCATCTTTGCTGGGATGTGCGCCTCAAAGGAGAAAGCTACCGCAAGGTGCAGGAGCTCGTCATGGACTGGGTAGAGCATCGCTGGAACCTCCAGCGCCTCGATATGTACGATAACGGCAAGACCATCGACATTTACGATATGCGGAAAATCGCAACGCACGCAGTCTACACCCTCGACGGGGCCAAGGCGGAGCTATACCGCGCCACGCGCTCGGTACGGCAAGAGGAGCCGCTGCTCGCCGAGCTTTCGCCGAAGTATGGGGAAGACGAACTTCGCTCCGCGCTGGATTGGTTCTGCGAGGAAAACCTGATGGTGCATATCGGCCACGAGTATCTGGCGCTGGCCGTGGACATGAACGCGAAGAAATAACT
>CACZOL010000046.1 GCA_902782705.1 uncultured Selenomonadaceae bacterium | reverse complement strand
CTTCATGCGCGGCCCGTCCGGCACGAGCACATACGATTCCGCGAGGTCGCTGTGCGCGGCGTTTACGAGCGCGCCGACGGAAGGCACGTCGCCTTCGTCTCCGCGGGTGATCAGCGTCGCGCCGAGCTCGGTCAGCCGATCCGCATGCTCTTCACGGCGCGAGACGGCCAAAAGCGCTACCGGCATGAGCGATGAATGCGCGAGCACCATCGAATGCGGCTCAGCCATATTGTTCAGGCGAATATCGCTGATCGGGCCAAGTCCCGCCGCGTATTCCAGCACGACGCCGGGGTGCGCGGTGTGCAGATGCACATGCAGCGTATGACGTCTGCGCTCGACGACGACGAAACTGGAATTTTCCGCCAGCAAACGCTCGACTTCTTCTTCGTCCGCCTGCTGATTTTTGATGCAAAACGTCAGGCAATACGGATGCACGATATCGCGGCGCGGATCGGGCAATCCCGCCGTCTTCTCGCCCGTCCCGACGGAAAAATTCAGCGCGGGGGAAACAAAATTGCCGTTCAGCCCTTTTTGACAGCCGACAAGGAACGTCAGCATGATGCGCTCGCCCACGTCGAGCTCCGCGTCGCCATCGACGGGATGCTCTCCCGCCGCGATGGCGGCGGCCAATATCTCGGTAATCGGAAGATTCGCCCGCACCGCGTGATACGCGCCTTTCGCCACCGCGCGCGCCGCGTTGACCAACGGGCGTTCCGGCTCTTCCGGCAGCACGCGCTGCGCGTACAAGATGCCGTATTGGAAGGCCTTGCCAAACTCCGACGACGTCGCGTTGATCTTCCCGCTCAGCCCTTTCGCGAGACCGCGGAATATCTGCGACAACACGACGCCGGAATTGCCCCTGGCGCCGAGGATCGCCGCCGACGCAACGCGGCGCGAAAGTCCGCCGATGCTGTCGTCTTTTGTCGTCGCGACGGGCATGACCGCCGCGCCCATCGTCCGCAGGATATTCGTGCCCGGGTGGGCGTCATGGGACGGACGGAGCTTTTTGTCGAGTGCGTTAATGTTCTCATATTCCAGCAGGAACTCACTGTACGCACCCGCAATCATGCGCTTGAAATCGCTGCCGGTGATAACTTCCCCGTTCGTACTCATGTCTTTCATCTCCTTATACGCAAATTCGTTATTATGTTTACTATTCGCGATTTATAAAATTTTTCCTGCAAAAAAGTTCCGATTTTCAATTTGTAAATCGTCGCCGCTTCATATATAATATTCGGATAGAGCGTTCAACGAAAGCACTTGGAGGTATGGATTTTATGGCAATCGAGAAATCCGACGCGCCGAAAAAGGCGACGCGCCGTACGAAAAAGAACGATACGGCAACGGCCGGCGCAAACGGCGCCGAAAAGGCGGCTGCAGCGCCGAAAAAAAGCGCCGCGAAAAAAACGGCGGCGCATAAACCCGCACCCAAAAAATCTGCACCCAGAGAGGACAAGGAACGCATTTTTGCGCTCGACATCGGCACGCGGAGCGTCATTGGCATCGTTGCCGCCCAGGAGGAAGACGGCACGCTGACGATTCTTGATACCACGCGCAGAGAGCACAAGACCCGTGCCATGCTCGACGGCCAGATCCACGACGTGCCGCAGGTCGCTGCCGTTATCGGCGAAGTGAAACGCGCGCTGGAAGCGTCCACCGGCCCGTTGAAAAGCGTCGCCGTCGCCGCTGCAGGCCGCGCGCTTTATACGATGACCGCCGAGGCGGAAATGGATTTTGCCGGCGTCATCACCGCCGAGGGCGAGCGTCTTCTCGATTTCTCGGGCGTACAGGCGGCGCAGGCGAAGCTCGCCGAGTCTTCCGAGATAGACGATCCGACACGCTATTACTGCGTCGGTTACAGCACGATCCAATACTCGCTGGACGGCATTCCGCTGAAATCCCTCGTCGGTCAGCGCGGTTCCCATGCCGAGGCGTCCGTCATCGCTACCTTTTTGCCGCGTCAGGTCGTCGACTCCATGGACTCGGCGCTGGCGGCGACAAACCTCTCGCTGAAAGCGGTCACGCTTGAGCCGATTGCCGCGATCAACGTATTGATCCCGCCGACCATGCGTCATCTGAATCTGGTGCTCGTCGATATCGGCGCGGGCACATCCGACGTCGCCATCACGAAAAACGGCAGCGTTATCGCTTACGGCATGGTGCCGCAGGCGGGCGACGAAATCACCGAAGCCATCAGCCAGAAATTCCTGCTCGACTTCAACGTCGCCGAGCGCATCAAACGCGACGCCGCCGAGGGGAAAGACGTAGATTTCATGGATATTCTCGGCATGGAATATCATCTCAAGGCCGACGAGATCCTCGATCCCATCATGCCCGCCATTCAGGCTCTTGCCGACGCCATCGCACGACAGATCGTCGATCTGAACGGCGACGAACCGCAAGCAGTTCTCCTCGTGGGCGGCGGGGCGCTGACGCCTCGTCTCGCGACCCTCGTGGCGGATAAGCTCTCCATTCCCGTAGAGCGCGTTGCCGTGCGCCGTCCAAACGCTATCGACGGCGTCTCTGCCCTGCCGCCGGAATTGATGCAGCCGGACGCCGTAACGCCGCTCGGCATCTTGAAGATCGCGTCGCTGAATACGCTCCATTTCCTGACGGTCTACGTTTCCGGCGAGGAACACCGCCTGTTCAATTTCCGCAACATGACTGTCGCCGACGCGCTGCTCGCGGCCGGCGTCCAGATCCAGAGGGAAGCCACGGAAACCGACGTCGGCCTCCATATCGAAGTGGACGGCGTGGCGAAATTCTTCCCAGGCACGATCGGCTCCGCGCCCCACATTACCGTAGACGGCGCGCCCGCCGACCTTGATACGATCATCGAAAGCGGTGTGCATATCGAGATTGAGCAGGGCAACGAAAGCACGCTTCCGACGCTGACCGTCGGAAGCGTCCTCGAAACACAGGAAGAGCCGTACACGCTTTACATCAACGGCAACCCGAAAAAACTCGCGGCGGCGTTCCTCGTGAACGACGAACCCGCAGACGAGAACAGGCTTCTCGCGGACGGCGACGTCGTCACGACGAAAAAGACGCGCAGCGTCGGCGAGGCGCTGAAAGCCACCGGCTATCCGCCGACAGGCAAGAAGATCAAATATAAGCTGAACGGCGCCGAAACGCAATTCTCCTGCATTCCGGAGATTCTCCTGAACGACGAGCCGACGACGCTCTCGACGACGATTTACGAGGGCGACCGCATCGAGTATCATTTGCCGGACGATCCGAAACTCGGTGAAGTACTCGGACTTTCCGAATACGAGACGAGCCTCGTGATTTACTTCAACGGCGCGGAAAAGAAGATTCCGTCTGCGGCGGTATCCTTGGAACTGAACGGACGCCCCGCCACGGCGAATACCCTCGTCACCGAAGGGTGCAGCGTCAAATACGAGCTGTCCGAGCGCCGCGCAACGCTTGTCAGCACAGCGCTGATGGCCGTGGGCTTCACGCCGCCGGAGCCGACCAGCGGAATGCACGTCACGATCAAGGTCAACGACGAGCCCGCGACGTTCACCGATCCGATCATGAACGGCGACCACATCGACGTCGACATTCAGCTCTCGAAAGACGTTATCGCAAAAAAAGCCGCAGCAAATGTCGCAGCAAAAACCGCAGAGCCAAGTAAGCCCAGCGAACCCGAAGAATCCGCGACGGAACTTTTCGACCCTGCCGAAACGGCGGAAGCTCCTGCGGCGGAACCGGCCCCCGCAGACAACGGCGGACTGAAGGACGGGCTCCTTTCCGGCTATCTTGCGCAGCTTGAGAAAGAAAAAGCCGAGGCGCTCAAAAAATAGCAAAAATGACGCAACGATGAAAGTCGTCCG
>CACZOL010000045.1 GCA_902782705.1 uncultured Selenomonadaceae bacterium | reverse complement strand
GCGCAGACGCTGGCCTGCGAGACTCCCCTTGCATTGAAAGATTTGACGGCGACGGCGACCGCATCCTATGACGCTGACAATATGGCGGCTGCTATTGCCAGCGGCTCCTTCCCCACCGACGGCATGATCGTAATCCCGTGCAGTATGAAAACATTGGCGGGCATCGTCAGCGGATACGCGGACAATCTTTTACTGCGGGCAGCGGACGTCTGCCTGAAAGAGGGACGAAAACTCGTACTTGTTCCGCGCGAAACCCCTCTTTCCCGCGTCCATCTTCGCAACATGGCGGAGGCCGCTTCACTCGGCTGCTCAATTGTCCCGCCCATGCTGACCTTTTACGGCGGCGCGGACACAGTGGAAAAGCAAATCGACCACATCATCGGAAAGATTTTTTTACAGTTCGGGCTCACCTATAAAAAAAATACATCATGGAACGGAATTTCATAAATTTTACTTGGGAAATGAAATGAAATCTTGTATAATTATATGGAAGAATTCGTTCGTTCAGCAAAGGAGGATAACGCATGAAGGAGTACACTTTCCATTACGGGCGGGGAACGAAGACCTTTTCCGTAGACGAAAACCGCGTGCTGAAGGTCATTGAAATGCCGAAGCAGCCGCTTCTTGAAGATGTCAAAAGCGCGGTGCTGGACGCCATCGAGCACCCGATCGGCACGCCGCCGCTGTCTAAGATCGTAAAGCCCGGCGACACCGTAACCTTTATCTGCAACGACCCGACGCGCGTCGCGAACAGTTTCGACTTCATGCCGGTGCTGGTGAACGAGATGAACCGTCTCGGCGTGCCTGACGAAAATATGCAGATCGTCTTCTCCCTCGGTACACATCGCCTTATGACCGAAGAGGAAATGAAAGAAGGCGTCGGCGAGGAAGTCGCGTCGCGGCTCAAGATGTACAACAGCGACTGCAACATCCCCGAGGATTTCGAGTATTTCGGCACGACGAGCCGCTTCACGCCGGTTCTGATCAATAAGCGGATTTGCC
Organism: uncultured Selenomonadaceae bacterium; assembly: GCA_902782705.1. GTDB lineage: Bacteria > Bacillota > Negativicutes > Selenomonadales > Selenomonadaceae > RUG12372. The sequence continues at coordinate 1,122 of CACZOL010000045.1, read as the reverse complement.
ACAGCGACCATGTGATTCTGACCGGCACCATCGTCCACCACTATTTCAGCGGCTACGGCGGCGGACGCAAAGCGGTGCTGCCGGGCTGCGCGGCCATGGAAACGGTGCGTCACAACCACAGCTTCATGATGGACCCTCGGGCAGGTCTCGGAAAAGCCGAGGGAAACCCCGTCTACGACGACCAGCTCGAAGGAACGGCGCTCTGGGCGAAAGGCCGCAGCGTATTCCTGTTCAACGCGGTGCTCGACGCCGAGCATCGTTTCTTGAAAATGTTCGCGGGCGACTATGTCAAAGCCCACATCGAGGCATGCAAGTTCGTGGACGCGACTTATGGCGTGCCGATCGAAAAAGAGGCCGACGTGGTCATCGTGAGCTGCGGCGGCTATCCGAAGGACATCAACGTATACCAGATGCAGAAGACGATGGACAACGCGTCGCTGGCGGTACGCGAGGGCGGCGTCGTGGTGCTTCTCGCCGAATGCGAGGAGGGCAGCGGAAGCAAGGTCCTCGAAGAAACCTGCAAGCGGCTCGGCTCCCCGGAGGCCATCGAGGAAGAGCTGAGGAAACGGTTCGTCATCGGCGCGAACAAAGCTTACGCAGTCACGCGTCTGATGAAAAAAGCGAAGTTCATTCTCGTGACGGCGCTCGACAAACAGCTCGCGAAGGATATGCTGTTCACGGCGGCAGTGGACGAAGTGGACGAGGCCTTGAAACTGGCGGAGCAATATGTCGGCAAAGACTACACGATGACGCTGATGCCGACGGGCAGCCTGACAGTTCCTCTATATAAAGGATAGAAATTTTTATAGCTTCATGAAAAACCGCAAGCCTAAGATGATACGGCTTGCGGTTTTCTGTTGCGGGATGAAATTTCCCTGCCGCGGAATTTTTAAAGGAAACTTTTCCAAAAAACTTTGCAAAAACATATAGACAAAAAGTCAAATTTGCGTTATAGTCTTATCAGAAGTTAGCACTCATTCGCCCTGAGTGCTAACAAGAAAGGGCGAGAAAAATATGGACGAGAGGAAGCAGCGTGTCCTGCAAGCGGTGGTGCAGGACTATATCGAATCGGCGGAGCCGGTCGGGTCGCGCACCATCGCGCGGCGGCACGATCTCGGCGTC
>CACZOL010000044.1 GCA_902782705.1 uncultured Selenomonadaceae bacterium | reverse complement strand
GCACGAACACGACGACCGGCTCGATCCTCATCGAGTACGACCCGGAAACGCTCCGAAAAGATCCGGAGCTGGCGCGCATGGAAGAATACATCCGTACGCACGTAAAGAAGAGATAGAGTAAAGAGTGGAGAGTGAAGATAAGATGCGTAATATCTCCTCACTCCTAACTCCTAACTCCTAACTCCTAACTCAAAATAATGTATTGAAAAGAAAACTCGTATTATTTTTTATCAACGTTACGGAAAGGAATGAAAACAATATGTCCTATATGTCCGGCATGATGATGGGGCTGGCCTTCGGGCAGGGCGTCCGCCGCTTGCTGACCGGCGGCAGGGCCAGAGGTGAAGCTCCGGCCTTCGCGCTGGCCCGGGCCATTCCCGGGCGGCGGCGCTACTATGCGAAAGCGCTCGTCGGAAACGAGGCGCTGGCGCAGGCGGTGGAAACCTCCCTTGCAAAGCTCGACGGTATCGACGAGGTGAAAGCGAATCCCGCAACGGGAAGCCTGCTTCTCATTTACCACGGCGACGAAGCGCAAATCGACGCGATGGCCGCGCGGCTCGAAACCCGCGTTTTCGCCGCGTCCGCACAACCGTCGAGAACGGAGCTGGGCGCGCCCGACGACGCGGCCTGCCACGAAGGCGCATCGGAAAGGCTGGCCTCGTTCGGGCAAAGCATTCGCGGCACCTTCAACGCGCTGAACCATCAGTTGAAATTCATCACGAAAGGCTGGCTCGACTTGCCGTCGCTGCTCTCCCTCGTGTTTACCGTACGGGGCCTGCAAAAAATCCTCGTGACGAAACAGCTTCCCTCAGGGCCTCAGCTCATCTGGTGGGCGTTCTCACTTTTGCGGGGGTGGCGGATCGCATGAGCTGCCGACTTGTCACCGTTCCCCTCGCGGCGGAACTTTCCCACGAAGCGCGAATCTTGGCCGGCGCCCGGCTTCGCGCCGCTCTGGGCGTCGTCTCCGTGGCGGCGGACGGCAAAGCCCTCCGCGTCTGGCACACGGGGCCGCGTCTGTCCCCGGCCGCGCTCAGGCTCGTCCGGCATATCCGCGAGGAAGCCGAGGCGCGCACCGCCGAGCCGACCATGGCCGATTACCGCCGTGACGCACTGATCTCCGTCGGCGTCTTCGCCGCGATGAAACTTCTCGAAAAGAACGCCCCCGCCGCCTACGCGGGACTTCGCGTCATCCGCAGCCTGCTCGTGCTCGGCATGGCCCGCGGGCTCTTCAAGAGCGGCTACGGCGGCCTGATTCGCGACCGCCGCCCGAACGCCGACACCCTGACCGCCACGGCGGTAGCCGCGTCGGTCATGTCCGGCCGCCCCGAGTCGAGCCTGACGCTCCTGACGCTCTCCAACGTCGCGGAAATGCTGACCAGCTATGCTGCTGAGCGGGCGCGCCGCCAGATATCCGGCCTCCTGAACCTGAACCAGCGTTACGTCTGGCTCGTGGACGCGGGCCTGGAACGAAAAGTTCCCGTGGAATCCCTGAAAGCCGGAGACAAGATCGCCGCCCACGCCGGCGAGATGATCTGCATCGACGGGCGCGTGCTGGCGGGCTCCGCCGCCGTCAACCAATCCTCCATCACCGGCGAATCGAACCCCGCCATGAAGCAGGAAAAATCCCGCGTCTACGCGGGCAGCGTCGTCGAAGCGGGCGAGCTCGTCATTCTCGTCGAGAAGACGGGAAAAGACACCTCCCTCGCGCACATCGTCCATCTCGTCGAAGAAGCGCAGGCACAGCGCGCGCCCGTGCAGAACTTTGCCGACCAGATGGCGAACCTGCTCGTCCCCGTTTCCCTGCTCGGCGCCTTCGTCGTCTACGGCGCGACGCGGGACTGGCAGCGGGTGCTGAACCTCCTCTTCATCGACTTCTCCTGCGGGCTGAAGCTCTCCACCGCCACCGCGATCTCCGCCGCGATTGCCGCCGCCGCGAAAAAAGGAATCCTCGTCAAAGGCGGAAACTACATCGAAGCGCTGGCAGCCGCCGACACCGTAGTCCTCGACAAGACCGGCACTCTGACCGTCGGCGTGCCGCAGATTTCCTACATCCGCACCACCGAAGGCGTCAGCGAAAAAGAAACGGTCCTCCTGGCCGCGTCGGCGGAAATGCACTCCGTCCACCCGCTGGCCGTGGCGATCCAGAAATACGTACGCGAGCAAAACTGGGAAGCGCCGCAGCATAAAAGCTCCTCCACCGTCGTCGCGCGCGGCATGAAAGCCGTCGTCCCGAATTTCGAGACGTACAAAGGCGGCTCGGTGCTCGTCGGCAGCCGGAAATTCATGGAAGAATCGAAAGTCAAAGGACTGGACGACGTCACCATCGAAGAAACCGCGCCGAACCGCATTTACGTCGCGCGGGACAAAAAACTCCTCGGCGTCATCGGCATCAACGACCCGATCCGTCCGAAAATGAAAAAGACGCTGAACCGGATGCGCCGCTATGGCATCGACGAAATCGTCATGCTGACCGGCGACTCGAAAGAAGTCGCCGCCGAAGTCGCGCGGGACATGGACATCGACGCCTACTACGCCGAAGTCCTGCCCGAGGACAAAGCGAACTATGTGCAGCGGCTCAAAGAACGCGGCTGCATCATGATGGTGGGCGACGGCATCAACGACGCGCCCGCGCTGGCTTTCGCCGACGTAGGCGTGAGCCTCGGCGGACGGCAGACCGACATCGCCGCCGAATCCGGCGCGGTGACGATCCGCTCCGAAGACCCCGAAGGCCTCATGACCGCGCTCTCCATCGGACGGCGCACCATGCGGCTCATTCGCCAAAACTTCATGGCGACGATCACGGTAAACTCCGCCGCCATGCTGCTCGGCGCGCTGGGCAAGATCAATCCGCTCTGGGCCGCCATCATCCACAACACCGCGACGCTGGCCGTCGTCTTAAACAGCGCGCGGATCCTCGGCAGCGGCAAACGAAGATTCCTGCCGCCCGCAGGATAAAGCACCAGCCAATGAAAAAGCCCCGACGGGATTTTCCCGTCGGGGCTTTGCAGTTCCACTCCGCATATTGCTTTCCCTTCGCCACTTCCTATGGGAGATACCCGAAGGGCGGAGGGGTCACGAGTCGCCGATTTTTCTTTGCTTCACTTTTTCATCGATTGCCTCGCATACGCCGACAAAATTTTTGTCGACATCCGCATTGGAAAACCGAATCACTTCCAACCCGTACCGCTCCAGAATATCGGTGCGAATCTGGTCGTATTCCTCGCCTTCTTCCGTGTAATGCTGGCTTCCGTCGAGTTCTATGATGAGTTTTGCCTTTGAACAGTAAAAATCAGCGATGTAATTGTCGATTGTTTTCTGCCGTTGAAAGCGGATAGGATAATTACATAAAAAGTCATACCATAAATGTTTTTCCTGCTTTGTCATGTTGTGTCGCAGTTCTTTAGCATAGGGAATCAACTTTTTATTGTATGTCAGAGACACTATACTTCTCCTTTTGATTCTGATACTCTTCCGCTACTCCCCCCGGCGGCTGCGCCGCCACCCCCCTCAATGAGGGGGGCTAGCCTCCCTCCTCGAGGGAGGTGGCATGCCGAAGGCGTGACGGAAGGAGTTGCCTTCCCCTCAAGGGGAAGGCTAGAGTTCTCCTCACTCCTAACTCCTCACTCTCCACTCTTAGAACATCCACGCCACGCTTACCCCGCCGGTGAGGCCGCGTTTCTTGCCCGCGAAGCCCGCGAGGTTCAGGTCGAGCTTCCACGGGCTCTTAACGTCCGGCTCTATCGTCGCGCCGATTTCCGCCCGCAGACTGCCGCCGCTGGTATCCGTGCCGCGGATCGCAAAGCCGTCCGCCGTTC
>CACZOL010000043.1 GCA_902782705.1 uncultured Selenomonadaceae bacterium | reverse complement strand
CTTTGACCCGAAGGGCAAGTCCGACGGCGAAGTCATGCGTTTCTGCCAGAGCTTCATGACGGAGCTGTACCGCCACATCGGCGCGGACATTGACGTACCGGCGGGCGACATCGGCGTCGGCGGACGCGAGATCGGCTATCTGTACGGCCAGTACAAGCGCATCACGAAGCTGTACGAGGGCGTTTTGACCGGCAAGGGCCTGACCTTCGGCGGCAGCCTTGCGCGCACCGAGGCGACGGGCTATGGCCTCCTCTATTTCACGAAGGAAATGCTCGAAGACGCGGGCATCGACATCAAAGGCAAGACGGTGATCGTGTCCGGCGCCGGCAACGTGGCGACCTATGCGATCGAGAAAGCGCAGCAGATGGGCGCGAAAGTCGTCACCTGCTCCGACTCCAACGGCTACGTCTATGATCCGGACGGCATCGACCTCGCGCTCCTGAAGGACATCAAGGAAGTCCGCCGCGCCCGCATCAGCGAGTACGTCAAGAAGCGCAAGAAAGCGAAATACTTCGAGGACAAGAACGGATCGAAGGGCGTCTGGACCGTCAAGGCCGACGTGGCTCTTCCCTGCGCGACGCAGAACGAGCTCGACCTCGCCAGCGCGAAGGCGCTTGTGAAGAACGGCGTCAAGGCCGTGGCCGAAGGCGCGAATATGCCGACCACGTTGGACGCTATCGAATTCCTGCAGAAGAAGGGCGTGCTCTTTGGCCCGGCGAAAGCCTCGAACGTCGGCGGCGTGTCCGTGTCCGCGCTGGAAATGAGCCAGAACTCCGAGCGTCTGCACTGGACGTTCGAGGAAGTCGACGAGCGCCTGAAAGGCATCATGCACGGCAGCTACACGCAGGCAAAGGAGGCCGCCGAGCGCTATGGCGTCAAAGGCAACCTGCTTGCCGGCGCGAACCTTGCGGGCTTCGAGAAAGTCGCCACCGCCATGCAGGCACAGGGCTGGGTCTGATACATGCATACAAAAACCCACTGTCTCGTTTGAGACAGTGGGTTTTTTCTGTCCTTTTTATCCTATCATGCCCAGTGCGGCGCCGAGGACGCCGGAAGCGAGCAATATGTGGATGACGTTTACTTTCTTGTGGGCGGCGACGAGCGCCAGCGCGAGAATCAGCGCGCTTTTCACGTCGAAGGCTTCCTGCATGACGGCGAGATCTTTCGGGAATCGCTCCATGTCGAACAGGGAGAGCGCGACGAAAGAGAGTCCGGCCGCGCAAATCAGCGCGACGACGGCGGGACGCAGCCCGTTCAAGACGCCCTGGATCGTGCCGATATTGCCGTATCGGTAGAAAAGGCGCGCGATCACGATGCAGAGAACGAACGACGGCGCGGCGAATCCCAAAGTCGCCGCGATCGAGCCGGGCAGCCCCGCGACCTTCATGCCCGCGAAGGTCGCCGCATTGATCCCGATGGGGCCGGGCGTCATCTGCGAGATCGTGAAAATGTCAATGAACTCGGAGAGCGTCAGCCAGTGATACGTATCGACGACTGCGGCCTGGATCAGCGGCATGGACGCATAGCCGCCGCCCACGCAAAACAGACCGATTTTCGCGAACTCCCAAAACAGCAGGAGACACAACATTTTTCCCGCCTCCTTATCTCGGTTCCTTCCATCGCAGGAACAGGAATCCGACGATGGCGTCGATCACGATCAAGAGCATCAGGTTTACGCCGAAACAGAAATTTGCGATAAACGTGCCGACGAGGATCAACAGGGAAAGCGACAATCCTTGCCTGCATTGCTTCAGCACGAGATCGACGGCGACGCTGACGATCAGCGCCGTCGCGCCGCACTGCATGCCTTTCAGCACGAGGCGCACGACCGGCGACGCTGCATAGGCTTCGTAAGCCTGCGCGATGATGGACAGCGTGATGAGCGGCGGCAGGATCGTCGCGGAAAGCGCGGTCAGCGCGCCGGGAATGCCCGCCATGCGGTAGCCGAGCAAAATCGACGCATTGACCGCCATCACGCCGGGCAAGGACTGGGCGAGGGCTGCGAGGTCGAGGGTTTCCTTGTCTTCGAGCCACCCGTATTCGTCCACGTATTTCGCCTTCAAGAGCGGAATGATGACGAAACCGCCGCCCACCGTGAACGCGCTGATCAAAAACGTCGAGAAGAAGAGCGCGCGATAAAAATGTCTGCCGCGCTTCGGGCGTTTCACGTCTTCCATACAGAACTCCTTCATATTGAATCGTCTCTTATCTCAAAGTATAAAGGGAGCGGCCGAAATACGCAAGCGCGCTTTGCGGAATAGAAATTTGGCGGCTTTACAAAAACGAGTTTCTTCCTTATACTATGGACAGATGTGTTTTGCCTGTTAGGTTTTGCAATGGGGGGAACAGGATGAATATTGAGCAACTTTTGAACGACGTAAATAATTTCGTTTGGGGACCGGTCATGCTGGCGCTGCTTGTCGGCACGGGCGTTTTCCTGACGATCCGGCTGAAATTCCTGCCGTGGCGCAATCTTTTCTACGCCGTCGGCATGATTTTCCAGAAAAAGGAGCAGCACGAGGGCGACATTTCGCCGTTCCAGTCCTTGATGACCGCGCTTTCCGCCACCGTCGGCACGGGCAATATCGTCGGCGTCGCGACGGCGATGGTTTTGGGCGGCCCGGGCGCTTTGGTCTGGATGTGGGTCAGCGCGCTGTTCGGGCTTTCCACGAAATACGGCGAGTCGGTATTGGCGGTCAAGTACCGCGAGACAAACAGCGTCGGCGAAATGGCGGGCGGCCCGATGTACGCGATGAAGAACGGCATCGGCGGCGCCTTCGGCAGCATCATGGCGACGCTCTTCGCACTGTTCGCG
>CACZOL010000042.1 GCA_902782705.1 uncultured Selenomonadaceae bacterium | reverse complement strand
TCCTCCATCAGTTCGTCGATGGTGTAAAGCTGCCCGACAACGCAGTCCAATTCGATTTTCACGCCGAGTTTTTCAAGCGTCGCGATTTCCTTCTTCACGATAGCGTCCTTCGGCAGACGGAACTCGGGAATGCCGTAAGACAGCACGCCGCCCGCCGTGTGCAGCGCCTCGAAGATCGTCACGCGATAGCCTTTGCGCGCGAGGTCGCCCGCGCAGGAAAGCCCCGCAGGCCCCGCGCCGATCACCGCGACCTTTTGCGCGTCGGACGCGTACTCGATAGGCTTCACTTCTTTATTCTGTGCCATTTCCCGATCGGCGGCAAAGCGCTCCAGTCGGCCGATACCCACCGGCTCGCCTTTCTTGCCGAGTATGCAATATTTCTCACACTGATTTTCCTGCGGGCAGACACGGCCGCAGACCGCGGGCAGCGCATTCGATTCCTTGATCTTCGAGATTGCGCCGTCAAAATCCCGCGTCTTGATTTTCGCAATGAATTCCGGAATATTTACGCCGACGGGGCAGCCCTTGCGGCACTGCGGCACTTTGCACGACAAGCAGCGCTCCGCTTCCGCCACCGCCGTTTCTTCGTCGTAGCCCAACGCGACTTCATTAAAATTGCGCGCGCGGACTTTCGGGTCCTGCTCCGGCATCGGATGTTTCGTCAATGAAAGTCCCATCATGCACCCCTCCCCAAGCCGATCCGGCAGACGTGATCTTTACCCTCGGCCTCCTGGTCGCGGTACATGCCCTGACGCTCGCGCAGTCCGTCGAAGTCGACGAGATGGCCGTCAAACTCCGGCCCGTCCACGCAGGCGAATTTCGTCTCGCTGCCGACCTGTACGCGACAGCCTCCGCACATGCCCGTGCCGTCCACCATGATCGGGTTCAGGCTGACGATGGTCTTGATCCCCAACGGACGCGTTGCGTTGGCGACGCTCTTCATCATCACGACGGGGCCGATGGCGTAAACAAGATCGATTTTCTCGCCGTAATCGACGAGCTGCTCCAGCGCCGAAGTGACAAATCCTTCGATTCCGTAGGAACCGTCGTCCGTGGTCACAATCGTCTCGTCGCTGGCCGCGCGCATTTCTTTTTCCATGATGATGAGATCCTTGCTGCGAGCGCCGATGATCGAGATGACTTTGTTGCCCGCCTCGTGCAGGCCGCGGGCAATCGGATAAATCGGCGCGACGCCAATGCCGCCGCCGATGCAGACGACGGTGCCAAGGCCCGGCGCGATCTCGGATTTCTGCCCGAGCGGCCCGACAAAGTCGAGAATCTCGTCGCCTTCCTCCAGCGCCGCCAAAACTTCCGTGGAAGCGCCGACGACCTGAAAGATAATGGTGATGACGCCTTTTTCGCGATCAAAGTCGGCGACGGTCAACGGAATCCGCTCGCCTTCCTCATTGACCCGTAAAATGATGAACTGCCCCGGCTGCGTCTTTTTCGCAAGGCGCGGCGCTTCCACATCAAAGCGGAAGACGTCCGGAGAGAGCATCTCCTTTTTCAAGATTTTTGCCTTCATTAGCACTCCTCCTTGGAATAGCGGAAACACGAAACAAGTCCGTCCCGAACCGGCCGGAGACCGTTTCGAGACGAACTTTCTTGCTCAACATCTGGGTTTCCTTATATTGTTATTTCAAGATGCCGCCCAAATACGCCTCGATATTTGATTTGATCGGCATCAGGTAAATACGGTCTCCGTTTCGCTGCGCGAAGCCCAAGACCTTGCGTGCGAAATCGATGCTCCACTCCAGCGTCGGCGCGAAGTTCTTCGGGAAAATCACGTGATTCTTGCGTTCCCAGTAGCTCTGCGATCTCGCCGACAGGACCGGAGAGACGCCCCAGCAAACCGTCAGGCCGTCCATCATATCCGCGTACATTTCCAGGAACCGCATATCGAAAAACGGCTGCGTGAAAAATCCTACGGCACCCGCTTGCAGCTTTCTGCGGATATTGTAGAGCTCCTGCTGCATGCTGCCCCGATACTGGTCGATGCCGGCCCAGACGCGCACGCCCGGCAGTTCTTCGCGGATTTTCCGGATCACGTCGGTACTCACGGTCGGATATACGGTATGCGTCATATCCTGCGGCGGATCTCCCTCGATGACGAGGACTTCATGAATCTCGTGCTTCTTGATATACGGACCCATCGCGAGCGGCTTTGAAAGATCGACATCCATCGCGCGGATATGCGGCATCGCAGGGAAAAATTCCTGCGCAATGGCCGCGCCCTCCCAGCTCCGAAGCTCATAGCGCAAAAGATCGGGAATATTGATCCGGTCGACCTTCAGGCGCGCCTCCTTCAAGAGCTTCAATTCCTCCCGCAATTCCTCTTCACTGCGTGGAACCAGCTCCACCGATATCCTTTTCATGATACGCCTCCCTGTTCCTCAAAATATAAAAACATGATTCCAGGCATTATGTATATTATATAAAGAAAACGCTGACTCAAAACCCTAAATCAGAAGAGCCCTGTGATGCGCCCTTTCTCGTCAATGTCCATGGCTTCCGCCGCCGGCTTTTTCGGAAGACCCGGCATCGTTAGTATATCACCTGTGAGCGCAACAATAAAGCCCGCACCCGCAGAAACCCGAAGTTCACGCACCGTAACGGAAAAGCCGCGCGGACGGCCGAGTTTCGACGCATCGTCGGAAAGCGAGTATTGCGTTTTTGCCATGCAGACGGGCATCTTGTCGAGGCCGAGCGCCTCGATTTCAGCGAGCTGCTTTTTCGCGGCGGCGGTGAACTCCACGCCGTCCGCGCCGTATACTTTACGCGCCACCGTGGCGATTTTTTCCGGGATCGGCGCGTCCGACTCGTAAAGCGGACGGAAATCTTTCGGCTTCGCCATCGCCGCCTCGACTTTTTTCGCCAGAGCGACGCCGCCTTCGCCGCCTTTTGCCCAGACCTCGGAGACCGCGACCTCCGCGCCCAGCTCCGCGCACTTTTTCTCGACGAAGGAAAGTTCCTCCGGCGTGTCCGTCGGAAACGCGTTGACCGCGACGACGGCGGGCAATCCAAACGCGTGAATCGTCTCAATATGCTTCAGAAGGTTTTCCATGCCTTTTTCGAGCGCGCCCATATCGACGCGGGAAAGGTCGCTCTTCGGCACGCCGCCGTGCATCTTGAGCGCGCGCACCGTTGCGACGATGACCACCGCGTCGGGCGAGAATCCCGCGAAACGGCATTTGATGTCGAGGAATTTTTCCGCGCCGAGGTCGGCGCCGAATCCTGCTTCCGTGACGACCACGTCCGCAAGTTTCAAAGCAAGTTTCGTCGCCATGACGCTGTTGCAGCCGTGGGCGATATTCGCAAAGGGGCCGCCGTGGACGAACGCCGGCGTTCCGCCCAGCGTCTGCACGAGATTCGGCTTGATCGCGTCCTTGAAAAGGAGCGTCAGCGCGCCCGTTACGTTCAGCTCTTTCGCGCGAACGGCGCGCCCATCCGTCGTGTAGGCGACGACGATTTCGCCGAGGCGGCGCTTCATATCCGTCAAGCTGTCGGAGAGGCAAAGGATCGCCATCATCTCGGAAGCCACCGTGATGTCGAAACCCGTCTCGCGCGGTACGCCGTGCGCTTTGCCGCCAAGACCGATCACCACATGACGGAGCGCGCGGTCATTCAGGTCGAGCACGCGCTTCCAGACGACGCGGCGCACGTCGATGTTCAGCGCGTTGCCCTGCTGGATATGATTGTCCAGCACCGCCGCCAAGAGATTATGCGCGGTCGTGATCGCATGGAAATCGCCGGTGAAGTGCAGATTGATGTCCTCCATCGGCACGACCTGCGAATAGCCGCCGCCGGCCGCGCCGCCCTTCAGGCCGAAGCACGGGCCGAGAGACGGCTCGCGAAGCGCCACCGCCGTTTTCTTGCCCATCACATGAAAGGCGTCGGCAAGACCCACGCTGGTCGTCGTCTTGCCCTCGCCCGCAGGCGTCGGATTGATGGCCGTCACCAGGACGAGCTTCCCGTTCGGC